>NZ_JAMQHY010000041.1:0-17671 GCF_023845705.1 Clostridium sp. ZBS15 | reverse complement strand
TTCTTTAGGAATTTATATTATTAAAAAATTTGTGGATAACTTTTAAAATAATGTGTTTTAAAACATAGCCTTAAATTAAAAAAATCTAATAATATATGTGTTTAGAGAGAATAATAGTGGAGAATTAGATATGAAGAGTAAGCGTTGTATTTGTGTTCTAAACACAAAAGGTAAGGAGAAGTAGTAATGAATAAGAAAAAAATAATAATAGATTGTGACCCTGGAATTGATGATTCATTAGCAATCATGCTTGCATTAAAATCTGAGGAATTAGAAGTAAAAGGTATAACTATTGTTTCTGGTAATGTACATGCTAAAAAAGGTGCAGAAAATGCTCTTAAAATATTAAAACAACTTGGAAGATTAGATATTCCTGTATATATAGGGGATGGTGAGCCATTAGTAAGAGAACTAATTACAGCAGAAGATACTCATGGAGAAGATGGACTTGGAGAAACATTTTTACCGAAAGTAGAAGAAGCTAATTATAAAGAAGGCGCAGTAGATTTCATTTTAGATTCTTTAAAAGAAGAGGATGAATTATCAATAATAGCAATAGGACCATTAACTAATATTGCAAAAGCTTTAGATAAAGATAAAGAAACAACGAGAAAGATGAAAGAATTAATTTTAATGGGGGGAGCATTTAAGAGCTTTGGAAACTGTTCTCAAGTTGCTGAATTTAATTTTTGGGTAGACCCACATGGCGCAGAAAAAGTTTTTAATGAACTTAATAGAAAAATTACCATGGTTGGATTAGATGTAACAAGAGAAATTGTATTAACGCCTAACTATATAGAGATGTTAAAACAATTTAAGAATCCATTAGCAGATTTAATAGTTAAAATAACAAGATTTTATGTGGATTTTCATTGGGAGCAAGAAAGAACTTTGGGGTGCGTGATAAATGATCCATTAGCAATAGCTTATTTTATAGATCCAAGTCTTTGTAGTGGAAAAGAATATTACGTGGATATAGTTACAGAAGGAAAAGCAATTGGTATGAGCTTAGTAGATGAAGGGGATTTTTATAGAAAAGAACCAAATTGTCTGGTATTAACGGAAGTAAATTCAAAAGCATTCATGGAAATGTTTTTAACAAGGTTACTTCCAGAGCATAAGAAAGATATTTTTAATATATTAAATAATTCAAAGTACGGCAATTAAGCAATAAAAGGGGGAATTAAAATATGAAAAAAATAAATTTAAATGTAATGACATTTATGTCTTTATGTATAGTTATAAATCTTGTAGGGGGATTTATAGCGCTAAGTTTTAAATTACCAATATATATTGATACAATAGGAACTTTATTAAGTGCAGTTTTACTAGGTCCAATTAATGGCGGAATAGTTGGTGGATTAACTTCAATAGTAAATGGAGCAACTTTTGATCCAATTTCATTTTACTTTATGCCTGTTCAAATAATTGTAGGTTTAAGTACGGGAGCATGTTTTAAAAATTCTAAATTTGAAGGTATTAGATCTGTATTATCAATTATATTAATTACTGTTTTAGGATCAATAACGGCATCAATAGTAGCAGCATTTGTGTTTAATGGAGTAACGTCATCAGGTTCTAGCATAATTGTTGCTATATTTAAAAATTTAGGAATAAGTACAATTACAGCAGTATTTTCTACTCAAATATTTACTGATTTATTAGATAAAGCCGTTAGTTTTGCATTAGTATTTTCAGTAATAAAAGCGATGCCAATGAAATTTATTATGAATTTAGTTAGGAATGAAGTTAATGGACAGATATAATGTTATAAAAGAAAAAAATAAGAGAGAAATTGTTTTATTAAAAGGATTTCCATGTATTTGGGGAAAATGTACATTTTGTGATTATATAGATGATAACTCAACAAAAGAGGAAGAAATAAATAAATTGAATTTTGAAGTTCTTGATAATGTAAAAGGTGTCTATAAGACTTTAGAAGTAATAAATTCTGGGAGCTGTTTTGAATTACCAAAAGAAACATTAAATAAGATAAAAGAAGTAATAGATAAGAACGGTATAAAAAAAATATTTTTAGAAAGTCATTGGTGTTATAAAAATAGACTACAAGAAATGAGAGATTTTTTTGGAATAGAAATAGTTTTTAAAATTGGAGTTGAGACTTTCGATAATGATTTTAGAAACAAATTCTTAAATAAAAATGCTAACTTTAAAACATATGAAGAAGTAAAAGAGCATTTTCAATCAGTTTGTCTTTTGGTTGGGATAAAAGGACAAACTAAAGAAATGATAAAAAGAGATATAGATATAGTATTACATCATTTTGACTATGGAACAGTAAATATATTTACTGAAAATACTACTGAAATAAAAAGGGATGAAGAATTAATAAAGTGGTTTGAAAAAGAATATCAATTCTTAAGAGATGTTGAAAAAATAGAAATATTATTTGAAAATACTGATTTTGGTGTTGGAGATTAAAAGTATTAGCTAGTAAAAGTAGATTTTACTAGCTAATTTTTTATGTATTTATCTTATAGAATTTTAAATTAGTGGGTTAGTAAAATTATACAAAAAAGAAGCTCTTTAAGATATGTATATTGCATAATCCATTTTAATTAAGTTACACTCCATAATAAAGAGAAGAATTTTCATTTAACTATTATAAGACAATAAATAGCCCTTATTTTAAGAAAAAGTAACTTTTGGAAAGGAGCTTCCTTGACAATTGACAGAGGAAAATATAAATGCTACGCTTTTAAAAGTTAGACTAGTCTTACATTTTTGTATAGCACGGGCATAGGTGTTATTCAGGTTAAAAATAAGATGTTTATAAGGGAGAGATATAAAATGAAAAAATTATTGTCATTGTTTTGTACAATATTTATGACTACTTTAATTTTAGTTGGTTGTTCTTCAGCTAAGGATACTACTAAAAAAGAAGAAGCTGTTCGTACTGTAAGTACTGTAAGAGGTGATGTTAATGTTCCTGCTAATCCTAAAAGAGTTATTGCTACTTATGGAATGGGTGATGTTTTGGCTTTAGGAGTTAAACCAGTAGCTACATATGATGCAAAAGGTAGTGCTTATGAAAAAGAGGTAGAGGGTTTACCTGTATGGGAAAAGTTTGAACCAGAAGAGATAATGAAATATGATCCAGACCTTATTCTTGTTGTAAGCGAAGAAAAGATTGATGAATTTTCTAAGATTGCTCCTACAGTTTATATTCCTTTTACTACTCTTAATATGGAGGAGAGAATAGCCTTTTTAGGGGAGGTTTTAAATAAAAAGGAAGAGGCAGAAAAGGCACAGTCTGATTTTAAAGAAAAGATAAATAATGCAAAGAAAGAATTGGATTCTAAAAAAATTATGGATAAGAAATTCAGTATTTTTGAAAGCAACCAAAATGGAGGAGTTTGGGTGTATGGTGATAAATGGGGCCGTGGAGGCGACCTAATTTATAGTCAATTAGGATTCAAAGCACCAGATGTTATACAGAATGAAGTTATTGGTAAAGATCAGCATCGAGAGATTTCTCTTGAAACAATTAAGGATTATGCTGGAGATTACATAATATTTAGTGGAGAGATTGGGAAACTAGCGAACAATCCAGTTTGGCAGTCAATTCCGGCAGTTAAAGAAGGACATGTTATACCAATTGATTTTACATTATTTTATGATATAGATATTTACTCATCTAATGTACAGTTAGATTATATTATGAATAAATTACTAGAAAGTTAGTAAGAAAGATTAAGATACTTATGTGATATAAGTATCTTAAATTTTTTTATAAGTTAAAAGATTTTCTAAAATAACTAGGAGTAATTCCATGTACATCTTTAAAGGCAGCAGCAAATTTTGCTGGATTTTTATAGCCGCATAGTTCAGATATGTTACGAATACTTAGATGGTCAGCAGATAAAAGCTGCATGGCTCTTTTCATGGTTTCTATGCGAATATATTTATAAAGGGGAATTCCATAGTGGTTTTTAAAAGATTCACGAAGCTTGCTTTCGCTCATTTCAGCTATTCTGCATAGTTCAATTATAGCTGGAGGGTTCAAAATATCCTCATCAATTTTAGTTTTCACTTCATAAATCCTTTGCTCATTTTCCCAAGTAACATAGTGACGGCGGCTGCTTCTTATTTTAGGTATATCAGGGAAATTTCTAGTGATTGCAGATAATAGATGCAAAGTCATACCCTCAAAAGCAAGTAAAGGCATGTCTGTATTTCGTACAGCCCATCTAATTTGTTCCAAAATAAGCATTATATCAGGGGTATTGTAATGTTGTGTTTTCCAAAGCTTCGCATCCTCAACACTGATTTTAGGTGCATTGGTGCGATCTTTGAGAAAAGGTTTTATAAAGTCATCAAAAATTAAAACACTGGTAAAACAATAGTGTACGTCTTTAGAGAAAGTAAAGGTAAATTGTTTTTGAGGATTAATAATTAGATGAGTGATAGGGGATAAAGCTTGCTTCTTCTTTCCTTGCTGTGAATAGACTATTTCTCCGCAGTCAATACAAAAAAGCAGCATAAAAGGATCACTAGAATTTATTGTATGTACTATCTGTTCACTTGGAGTAAGCCAAGCACTTGAAACAAATAATCCTTTAGCAGGGTTTATTTCTGCAATCCATCCATTTGACCAATGATGTGGAAAATCATAAATTTGCCCTTTGCCATAGGGTCTTTTAGTAAGATTATATTTATCCGCTAAAGCTTTCCAAGAAGAATCTTTATATTCATACATAAAACTTTCACACCTCTCTTTTCTTTGATTTAAAGTAAGAAAATTATATCATTATTTGAGAATGATTTTCAATATAAATATAATCCGTTTTATTTAAATTGCAATCCATAACGAAGAGAACTATTTTCATTTAACTCTTATAAAACAATAAATTACCATCATTTTAATAGAAAATGACTTCTGAAAATGAGCTTCTTAAGCGATTGACAGGAGAAGTTATAAATGCTACGATTTTTAAAGTTAGACTAGTCTTACATTCGTATATAACGCAGGTGCCGGCGTTATCAGATTAATATAAGATATTTATAAAGGAGAGATATAAAATGAAAAAATTATTGTCATTATTTTGTGCAATATTTATGACTACAGCAATTTTATATGGTTGCTCTTCATCTAAAAATGCAGAGAAAAAAGAATCAACTGTTCGTACTGTAACTACTGTAAAAGGAGATATTACAGTTCCTGCTAAACCTGAGCGTGTGGTTGCAAACTGGTATGTTGGAGATGTTATTACTTTAGGGTTAAATCTAGTTGGATATAATGCTTGGGAACAAGAAACTATGCCTTTTTATAATAAACTTAAGGCTACAACAAAAATAGAAAAGTGGGAAGCAGAAGAAGTTATGGCTTTAGAACCAGATCTTATCATTACATATGATGAGGCAGACTTTGATAAATTCAGCAAAATAGCTCCAGTTCTTGTTATTCCAGAATCTCAAAGTTCTATTGATAGAATAAAGTTCATTGGAGAAGCTACAGGACGTACTACTGAAGCAAAAGAAGCTGTTGAGAAATTTGAAGAAAAACTTGATGTTGCGAAGAAAACTCTTAAAGGAGATGCGTTTACAGGAAAAACTTTCAGCATTATGGAAGATTGGGGTCCTTCTGGAGAATGGAGTGGTATATATTATGAGACAGGCTCTAGAGGTGGTACTTTAGTATATGACTATCTTGGCCTTAAATATCCAGCCAAGCTTAAAGAACTTATAGAGAAATCCGGAAAAGGCCGTGGATCTATAAGTTATGAAGTGGCTCATGAGTATTTTGGAGACTATATATTGTGGTTCAAACAAGAAGGTAAAGAATCTGAATATGCAAAAACAGATATTTGGAAGAGCATTCCTGCGGTTGCAGCAGGCAGAGTTGTAGAAATACCAGGGAATTACTTAGGTCTTTTCTATTATTCTGATATTACAAGTCTTACTGAACAACTTGACTATATGATTAATGCAATAAATCCATTAGCTAAATAATTTTAATTAAGAAAGGAAAATAAATATGCAAAAGACCTATAATAAAAAGCGACAATTAGGAGCTTTGAATTTTACAATCTATATGATTGCAGGGGTGGTTTTGTTGGTGATTATGTCAGCGGCGTCAATTTCTTTTGGCGCTGCCGATATGAATTTGTCTACAGCTTGGGGAGCCATTTTTAATTTTGACTCTTCTTTAACTGAACACCAGATTATTCAAACTCTAAGACTTCCTCGTATAGTAGCTAATATAATTATTGGGTCAAGCCTTGCCATATGTGGTGCTATAATGCAGGGAACTACAAGAAACCCTCTTGCTGATTCTGGGCTTATGGGTATAAGTAGCGGTGCTACTTTTGCTATAGCTTTTTGTATGGCATTTTTACCTGGTGGAAGTTATGGACAGATGATGCTTTTTGCCTGCATTGGTGCAGCTGTTACTACAAGTATGACTTATTTTATTGCATCTATCGGTAGAGGAGGGATGAAACCACAGAGACTTGTCTTAGCAGGTATTTCTATATCAATGTTATTTGGTGCTTTTAGCCAATATCTTTCTATTAAATATAGACTCGGATATGCTTTAGCTTATTGGACTGCTGGAGGAACAGCAGGTGCTAAATGGAGTGAACTTGCTATAGTTTTCCCATTCTTTATTGTAGGTATTATTGTAGCCCTTGTTATATCGCCTTCAATTACGGTTTTAAATCTTGGAGATGATGCAGCTATAGGTCTTGGACTTAATACTAAGAAGGTTAAAGGGATTTCTACTGTAGTTGTTTTAATACTTACAGGACTTTCTGTAATTGTTGTTGGACCTGTTGGCTTTATAGGATTAATAGTACCTCATATTGTCCGCTACCTTATAGGGGTAGATTATAGATACATTGTTCCAGCTTCGGGATTATATGGAGCTTTGATTACTGTGGTAGCAGATTTAGTTGGAAGGCTTATTAATAAGCCTTATGAAACTCCAATTGGAATTATTTTTGCTGTAATAGGTGTTCCATATTTTCTTTATCTTACAAGGATGCAAAGGAGGGAATTTGAATGAAGAAAAAGGGTTATTCAGTTTCACGTGGTATAACTATTATTTTGGTACTTACCATTGCTATGTTAGTTGTGGCAGTAATAAGTGTGAATTCAGGTAAAATGAATCTCTCTCCTTCGGAAGTTTTTAATGTTCTTCTTGGGAAAGGTACAGCTAAACAAAATCTTATAGTATATGATTTTCGTCTTCCTCGTATTGTATTAACTATGCTTGTAGGTATTGGTATGGGAACAGCTGGATGTGTAATGCAGAGTTTACTTCGCAATGATATGGCTAGTCCTGGAACTTTGGGAATAAGTTCTGGGTCAGGGTTATTTGTATTATTGTTTATAGTTATTTTTAAGGTAGATAGTGTACCTTCGGCTATTGCTCTCCCACTTCTAGCTTTTGTAGGTGGAATGACAGCAGCAGTGCTTATATTTTTACTTTCCTATAGAAGAGGAAGAAATATATCACCTACAGGATTAATTTTGACAGGGGTAGCTGTTGGAAGTGGATATAGTGCTGTTACTATGATGCTTACTTTAAAGCTAGATGAAAATCAGATGGATTTTGTTCAAAGATGGAGTGCAGGAAGTCTTTGGGGAGATAATTGGACGTATATTTCTATTCTTGCACCTTGGGTATTGATTCTGTTTTTATATGTATTTTATAAATCTCGTATTTTGAATACTTTAAATCTTGGTAATCAAACTGCAACAGGCTTAGGAGTAGCAGTAAAGAGTGAATTCATAGGTCTAGCTGTAGCAGCTGTTGCTTTATCATCAGGTAGTGTAGCCTTAGGTGGAAACTTCTTTTTTGTTGGAATGATTTCACCACATATGGCAAGGAAGTTTGTAGGCTCAAATCATAAACTATTGATTCCTACGGCATCTTTAGTAGGCTCAATAATTATTCTATTATCAGACACTATTACTAGAACGATAAGTCTTGGAACCGATGTTCCTACAGGAATTGTTATTACTGTATTAAGTACACCTTACTTCTTATACCTATTAGTAAAGTCAAATTAAGGAGGTTTGTATGAAAAGTATTGAAACTAAAAATTTAGATATAGCTTATGAGGACACTCTCATTGTAAAAGAATTAAATATGCAGATACCAAAGGGAAAGATAACTTCTATTATAGGAGCAAATGGCTGCGGTAAATCAACTATCTTGAAAGCTGTTGGACGTATATTAAAGCCTAAGAAGGGTATAGTACATCTAAGTGGACAAGATATAAGTAAATTACCTACAAAAGAAATAGCTAAAAAGATGGCCATACTTCCTCAAACTCCTAATGCACCAAGTGGACTTACTGTAAGTGAGTTAGTTGCATATGGACGTTTCCCTCATCAAAAAGGTTTTGGAAATCTCACGGAGGAAGATGAAAAAATTGTTAAATGGGCTTTAGCTGCAACTAAGTTAAGTGAATTTGAGAGAAGAGAAGTTGATACTTTATCAGGAGGGCAAAGACAGAGAGTTTGGATTGCTATGGCTCTAGCACAGCAAACTGATTTAATTTTATTAGATGAACCTACTACTTATCTTGACCTTGCTCACCAATTAGAGGTTTTAAAGCTTTTATATGAGCTTAACCGTAATCAAAAGTGTACTATTGTTATGGTACTTCATGATTTAAATCTTGCTGCAAGATTTTCTGACTATATTATTGCTATTCGAAAAGGAGCTATCATAAAACATGGAACTCCTGAAGAAGTTATGACTCCAGAGGTTCTTAGAAAAACCTTCAATATTAATGCTGATGTTGTTATTGAGCCTAAGAGCAATCGTCCAGTATGCATTACCTATGATATTATAGATGAAAATGAGGATGTGCAATTGAAGGAAAAGGAGGCGGTAGGTATATGAGGACCACTTTACGTATTTTTATAGGAGCCAGAAGATATTGGATTTATTTAATATTAGCATTAATAGCTGTTATTATTTCTACTATAGCAGGATTTTATAATCCCTGGGCCTTAAGAGAGCTTACAAGTATAGCAACAGAAGGAAGCTCTGATTTTGGAGCTCAATCTTTACGAATAGGATTGATGCTTTTAGTTGCAACTATACTTCAATCAGCTGGAAGCTCTATTTCAGGATATTTAAACCATCATGCAGCTTTGCATTATGTTGCAGATATGAGAACAGAACTTTACTCTAAGCTTCAACATATGGGGCTTAAGTATTTTAATAAAAGTCGTACAGGAGATTTAACTAGCAGAGTTATTAATGATGTTATGGAGGTAGAGATTCTTTTAGCTCACGTAATTCCTGATTTTGTTGTTAATATATTGACTTTCGTAGGTGTAGGGATATTATTATTTTCTATTAATGTAAAGTTAGCTTTTATAAGTCTTGTTGCTATTCCTTTTCTTATTATAATTACTCTTTGGCAGAGTAAGTATCTTTCTCCTATATGGAAGCAGAATTCTATGGTTAGAGGAGAACTTTCTGGTACTGTGCAAGATAATTTTTCTGGAATTAAAGAAATACAGATATTCAATCAACAGGAAAGAGAAGAAAAAAGGATTAAGAACCTTTCTATGAAACATAGTAAGACGTACTTAAGGGCAAGCTTCTTTTTTGAAACCACTTTTCCACTTCTTACATTTTTCACGGCTCTAGGTTCTGTTATAGTTATAATATTTGGCGGATTTATGGTTTCAAGAGGAGAAGTTAATATTGGGGATATTGTAGGATTTTCTATGTATCTTGGTATGTTTTATGGACCTATAAAGAGTTTTTCAAGGCTTATGGAAATGTCAGGTAACGCAGTTGCAGGATGTAGGCGTGTCTTTGAGGTTATTGATGAAGTTACAGATGTTAAAGAAAAAGTTAATGCAAAGAAAATACCTAGGGTTAAAGGAGAAGTTGAGTTTAAGGGAATTTCTTTCTCCTACAATGATGAGATAAACGTTTTGAAAAATATAAATTTAAAAGTAAATCCGGGAGAAACTGTAGCTTTCGTTGGGGCAACTGGAGTTGGTAAAACCACAATAGCTAGCCTTTTAAATCGCTTTTATGATCCTCAGAATGGAAGCATTTTAATCGATGGAATAGATATTAAAGATGTAACTTTAAAGAGTCTTAGGGACAATATAAGCATGGTTTTGCAGGACACCTTTTTATTTAACGGAACAATTTATGAAAATATTGTTTATGGCTGGAAAGAAGCTACTAGGGAGCAGGTTCTTGAGGCTTCAAAAGCAGCTAATGCTCATGATTTTATTGAGAATTTAGAAAATGGTTATGATACCATAATAGGTGAGCGTGGAGTACGTCTTTCTGGAGGACAGAAACAGAGAATTTCCATAGCTAGAGCAATTCTTAGAAATTCACCTATTCTTATTTTAGATGAAGCAACGTCAGCTCTTGATACAAAAACAGAGAAAGAAATTCAAGCTGCATTAGATGAAATTTCAAAAGATCGAACAACTATAGTAATTGCTCATAGATTATCAACTATCCTTAATGCAGATAAAATTGTAGTTTTAGAAGGAACAGGCATTAAAGAAACGGGAACCCATGATGAACTGATTCGTTCTGGAGGAACTTATGCTATGCTCTATAGAAGTCAGGTATCTTAAAGGTAAAAAAATTAACTGCTTAAAATCGCCAAAGCAATTTTGAGTCGTTGATTTTTTTATTTATTCTCATGTTCCGAAAGAAATTTTTGCATAGCATAAACAGAATCTGAACTAATAACATGTTCTATAGCACAAGCGTCTTCATCTGCAATAGAGATATCGATGTTTAGAATTTTTATAAAGAAATCTTTAATAATGTGATGCTTTTTAGATGTAAATCTAGCTATTTCTAAGCCTAAAGGAGTTAAAAATATTTCCTTATATCTTTCATTAGTTATAAGTCCCTTTTCAGCTAAAGTTACCATAGCGCTATTAGTGCTTGCTTTAGTTACTCCAAGCTTTTCTGCTATACGAGTCATTTTAACTCCTTTGCCTTCTTCTGATAACTCATAGATAGCTTCTAAATAATTTTCCATTACAAAAGTAAGTTTTTCCATACAAATCTCCTGTGATTTTTAAAGTTGATTTTATTCACTCTATATTAATAAAAAGTCTTTTAATAATAATAACATATTTTTAATCATATATAAAAGAGGGTCAAAGAAGTTTGATATATTTAATATGACAATAGGCTTTCTTTCTTCTTTTATCTAAATAAAAATTTAATGAATTATGTAAATATAAAAATTTTCATTTTCATTAATATATCCTAAATATTTAGAATATATTAAAACATAATAATCTGGTATATTTAAATGCATTGCTATAAAGAGGGGGAAAGCTATGTATTAAAACGGATTATTAATAAATATTTCAGGAGGGATAATATTGAATAATGCAAAATTTAAAATCAAAAGGTTTACATTATCATTTATACTTAGTTTAGTCTTAGTTTTTTCTTTTTCTATACCTAACACAACATATGCTATCATTGGAAATGGAACAAGCACAGAGCCATATTCAGTAACTGAAGCTATAGAAAATCAAAACAATACATTAAAAACTGTTCAAGGATATATAATTGGACAGCCAATAGCTACTGATAGAGTTTTAACAAGTGTATATACTGGAGATACTGCTATTGCAATTGCAGATAGTACAACAGAAACAAATACATTAAATATGATTTATGTTAAAATTCCTGCAACATATAGAAATTCTTTTGGACTAAAAACAAACCCAGATTTACAAGGGAGTCAAGTTAATGTCACCGGTTATTTAACTTCATATTTTTCACATGATGGATTAAAAGATATTACTAGTATAACAAAAGTAACTTCTTCAGATGTAAGTACTTCTGATACTGATTTAAGTGGAAATACATCAGCAGGTGAAAATAATTCAGATGTAATCATTGAGGATGATGTTAGTGGAAATGACGAGGTAAGTAGTAATGATACAATAATTACTGATACAGCAATTTCATATGATGATACCTATTATACAGATGCTATTGGAAAGAGTGGAAAAGCTTTAAAATCATCACTTCATGAAATAATTGATGATAATAAAAAGTTATCATACGCTGCTGTTTGGGAAGCATTGATGGATACAGATGAAGATCCTAATAATACAAATAACGTAATATTATTATATACAGGTCGTTCTCAAGGAAAAAACACAAAAGGAGCAGGCGTGAATAATTGGAATAGAGAGCATGTTTGGGCAAAGTCACATGGCAATTTTGGAACTAAAGCAGGCCCAGGAACAGATTTACATCATTTAAGACCAGCAGATGTATCTGTAAACAGCTCAAGAGGAAATTTAGATTTTGACAATGGCGGAGTTCCACATAGTGAAGCTACTTTATGTAAATATGATAATGATTCATGGGAACCAAGAGATAGTGTAAAAGGTGATATCGCTAGAATGTTATTTTACATGGATGTAAGATATGAAGGTGATAGAGGAGAAGTAGATCTAGAATTGAATGATAAAGTTAATAATGGGGCTAATCCATACATGGGAAAATTAAGCACATTGCTTCAATGGAATAACCAAGACCCTGTTGATGAACTTGAAAAAAGGAGAAATGATATAATATACAAAAAATATCAGCACAATAGAAATCCTTTTATTGATCATCCAGAATGGGCAAATGAAATTTGGAATTAAAACTAAAAAATCTTAGGGAGTTTAAGTAAAAAAGTATGCTACTTAAAGTATGACTTCGATATTCTATTGGAGTCATACTTTTTAACTTTTTCTGTAATCTTTTTGATTATAAAAATCTATATATTCATCAAGAGAACATTTGGCTTTTCTTGACATAAAAAATACCCCCTTTATAAAAACAGTTTTATTATTTTAACTGTCTACTATAAAGGGAGCATATAATTTTTTAGTTTATAATATTTCCTAATTATATATTTTTATAAAAATTATTATCAATAAATAGTGTCTAATACGTAGTTTGTACAAAATTATTTATAAAGAATCACATGATTTTATAGTTCGGCTATTACCCTAGATGTAAGACCTGTTGCACCTCTTATATTAAGAGGAAAAGTGTGCATAGTAAAAGAATTATTTTTGGCCTCTGACCATAATAGATCAAGATTATTTATATTCTCAACAATAAATATAGTTCTATCTGCACAATACTGATCTATATATCTGTGTTCAGAACTTTTTTTTATTCCAGGTGAATCTATTCCTATTAGACTAACTTTTCTATTTATTAAATAATCAATTAATTCCTTAGAAAGCTCAGGATAATCTGTTAAGTATTCAGCTGTTCCATAGCCCATCTCTTTTAAGTAGCCAGTATAAAAAATAATAAAGTGATTTTCCTTAATTTCGTTTAGGTTAATATCCTTTAATGAAATCTCACTATTTCTTATGTGAGATACATTAAATATTTTTCCAATTCTATTTATATAATCAAGAGGAAACTCTTTATTCATAATATCAAAATGAGTTCCTATATGACCTATAGATCCGAAGGCTTTATCCTCATTTATTGCCTTCTTAAGAGTTGAGGAAAGTACTTCCTTGCTAATTTCTAATGTTAAATCAATTTTCATTTTTAAAACCTCCATTAAATTAAAATGTTTCCCCGGAAACTATTTTAATAATATCACAAATAAGGTTTCCTTGTAAACAATTTTAATAGTATTGAATAAAAAAAATTTTGAATTATAATATATATTGTTAACTAAGAAACTAAATGGGGGTAGATTTATGATAATAGATAATAAGGATGAGAGGTCAGGGGCATTATTTGAAAAAGTGATTTCTTTTATAAATCATGTAAGTGATTCAAACAAAAACCAAGAGAAAAATTTAATTCAAGCAATTTTAAACATAAAAGAAGATGAAGAAGAGGTTAGGAAGGAACTTAGTAAAATATCAGAAGATGATATAAGAGATATATCATTATCAGAGTTTCATGTTATTGAATGTATAGGTAAAAATAATATGGCTAATAATATATTCATAGCAAAAGAGCTTTATATGACTAAAGGTGGTATATCAAAAATAAATTCAAAGCTTCTTTCAAAGGAGATTATTAATGCAGATAAGATAGAAAATAATAAAAAAGAAATTTATTATAGCCTAACAGTGAAAGGTATGGCCTTGTTTAAATTACATGAATATTTTCATAAAAAAGAACAAGAAAAGTTAATGGAAATTTTGAATAAGTATAAAGATGAAGAAATGATTACTATTTTAAAATTTTTAGATGATTTAAAAAAGGTTATATAGGAAATAGATTATAGATATTATGGAATAAAACAATGAAATTGGAAATACTGTAAAATCATATATTATGATGATAAGTAAATATTATAGTAACTTAGAGTCTACAGCAGAATAAAAAAGATGAACTTCACTTAGGGGTTATACGGAAAGAAGTATTAGATTACAGGGTCTTTAATTAATATCTTATTAAAATTTATAAATAAGAAAGGCTTAGATGTATTATTATACTAAGTCTTTCTTATTTTAATATTATATAATAATATTTTTTGTATTACTCAATTTTTCATAAAACAGCATATTATCTTTCTTTATTATACTTAGTAAAAGGTGTACAAATATTAATAAGTTAATTACTATAGCTATAAGCATGATGATAATAATATAATTAGAATAGTCAATTTTATTTAAATCAATAGCAGTAAATAAGATTTTATTTACACCAAAAACTCCATAATAAAGAATTCCATATCGTATAAAAATTTCTTTAAATGATAGCTTTTCATGTTTTCCTTTAATTCTTATTTTAAACAAATATTTTCCAAGAGTTTGACCATTAGTTAAATAGACAAGTACAATAAAGTAAATAAATACTATTAAAGATTTTACGAACAAATTGGAATTAATATTAGGAATAAAACCCAATATAAACCAATCTATATAGAATGCAAAAAATCTTCTTACATATCCCACTTTAAGTTTTTGTAAATCTATATTGTCATCTAATGTATTTGATTTAGGAAGATAGTATGTAAATAATGGAGCTATTAAATAGCCTAAGAATCCACCAAAAGTATTTAAGATTAAATCATCCACGTCAAAAAGTCTATATGGAGCATTGTATATACCATATAAACCAGATAGTTGAGTAAGTTCAAAGAACAATGAAACTAAAAAAGTTATAAGTATAGTTTTCTTTAAATCTTTTTTGAAATAATATCTTAAGTAAATACCAAGTGGCGTAAGTAAAATTCCATTAAATGCAGCTTGTAAAAAAGCTCTTTCTTTAAGAATATTTATATATGTAAAAGGTTTGGAAAATACAATATCGGTTTCTTTAAAAATGTCAATAATAAAATTAAAAGGTATTAATTGAATATGCTGAGTTCCTTCTGCTTGTAAACTACGAATGTCAGTAGTAAGAGGTAGTGGCAATATTATTAAATAATAAGTACATAATAAGTATAGTAAAAATGAATATAAAATAAGAGTCCTAAATTTATTAATGTATCCATATTTTCTATATTGATATAAACTAAAAGGAATCGTAATAAATATAGCTAAAATAGAAAAAGTTAGTATAGCTATTTTAATAGGAAAAACATAATGCATCATTTTTAGATTATCCTCCATCATTAGTAAAATTTTATCACAGTTACGATTTATATATTAAGAAGTATATCAGCATAATAACATATCTACAATTAATATTTACAGTCATTTGAAATATATACTAGCAGGAAAAATACAATTTTAAATTATGATATTAATTGGGAATTTTATTAGAATGTGATATAAAGAATCAAATCATAAATAAATAGAAATAAACTAAAGGAAATATGGTTAATAAAATTGAATATAAATTATAGTTTAATAACTTTGTATATAGACGATGAAAGGAGTATCTGAAAAAGGTACTCCTTTTGCTATTTAAGATTAAAAATTGCAATAAAATTGAATTAAAAATAATTATAAATATAAAGAGATTTTTTATGTTATAAGACTAAAATTTAAAAAAATAATAAATTAACAAAACCTAAATGATATAGTTATGCTCTTATATTATAGAATGCAAAAAGAAAGGAGATGTAAAAGTTGGATATCCAAGACACAATAATGCGTTGTAAGCTAGGGGAAAAGGAGGCATTTCAGGAACTTTTGCAAACCGTAGAAAAGAAAGCATTGGCCACTGCTTATTTTTTATCTGGAAAAAGAGGAATTGCAGAGGACATTCTTCAGGAAACTTATATGAAATGTTTTATGGAAATAGATAAGCTTAAAGATCCTGAAGTATTTAAAATATGGTTTTTTAGAATTCTTGTTCGCACAGGCTGGAAAATGTCTAAAAAACAATCAATGCTAGTTCCTACTGATATAACATCAGAAAATGAAGCTTTGTTTTACAATGAAAAACAAAATGAAGAAAATATAATTGATACTTATGAAACAAAGCACATAGTAAAAAGTGCAATTAATAATTTAAGTGAAAATTTAAAAACTGTTGTTATTTTATATTACTTTAATGATATGTCAATAGAGGAAATTTCAAAAGTAACTGGATGCTTTAAAGCAACAGTAAAATCCCGTTTATTCTATGCAAGAGGTGCTTTAAAAAAGCAATTGGGTGATTGTTTTGAAAACCAAAATCATCTAGCAGAAGTTAAATGCAAACAAATATAGTGTAAGTCAACTATATAGATAAAGGAGTGTATTAGAATGAATAAGAATGATAAATTTGACAGTTTAATAAAATCAGCTATGGATGATAGTGCTAATAATATTAAAGCATCAAGAGATATTTTTAATGATGCTTGGAATAAAAAAGAACAAGGAGTGACTAATATGAGTTATTTTAAAATAAAAAATATAAAGAAAGTAGCGTTGATTACTGCATGTTGTGCAGCATTTTCTATTGTTGGAGTTTTTACAATTTCACCAGAAGTTAGAGCAGCTGCACAGGAAGTCTTTAGAACAATATTTATAACTGATGAATCTGGTAATATTGTAGAAAGATCGGAAGATGAAAAGGTTTCAGTTGGTTTTGGTGTTGTACCAATAACAGATGAGAATAAGGAAGATATAGAAAGAAGAATTGGTTTTAAAATTAATTTACCTGAAAAAATAGGAAATTATTCATATGAAAAAATAGAAGATTATGTTATGGAACCAGGTGTAACAATAATGGCTGATGGTGTAAAATATAAGGATTCAAGTGAGGTACGTGACAAATTAGAGAAGGCAATAGATGATGAGAAAACTTTTGATGAGCTTAGTAAGGATTATAAGGTTACTATGATGCCTGGTTTAACATATGTAGATAATCAAGGACACAAATTCCGATTAACCTTATTTAAATATAATGAAAATTCTTCAAAACAACTTGAAGATGATGAAAAAGAAATAAATATTAATGATATTAAATGTAGAATATCACAAGGAAAAAATGTTAAATATAATGTGAAGAAGAATTCAGAAGGTGAAGGTGTAACTGATCTGGAAAATAAACCAATTGCCATAGATGAACGTTATGATATGGAATGGAACTATGACGGAGTAAGATATTGTTTATATATTGGAAATGATTCTTCTCATGTTGATGCAGCAATACAATTTGCAGAAGATTATATAAAAATTTTGAAGCAATCATAGAATAAAATATAAATATAAAAAAGTAGAATATGATTAATAAAAATAAAATGGTACCTATAGA
>NZ_JAMQHY010000040.1:104834-138482 GCF_023845705.1 Clostridium sp. ZBS15 | reverse complement strand
ACAAAATCGCTAAGGCGACTTTGGAGCCGTCGATTTTTTTAGCCATGCGCCCTTTCCAAACGCAGTGCAGGAATAATGGTGCGGCATATGATTGTTTTTTATTCTTTAGGGGTACTCATAATACCTTTAAAACACATTATTTTAAAAGTTATCTACAAATTTTTTAAAAATATAAATTCCTAAAGAATAAAAGTGGCTACGCCACCCTTCAATGAACAATTTACAATTGACAATGGACAATTGTGGTTGAAAGCCACTAGCTTTCTTAAAAAATATATATTTAGAAATCACATTGTGATTTCATCCTAAATTGTCAATTGTTCATTGTCAATTCAAACATATATTCATAACCTTAGATTTCATCAGCCTTTCAATCTTCAAAAATTCTATAATTTCCTATACATTAAAAAATGCCTTGAGAATAACCATCTCAAAGCATGAAAAATAAAAAAAGTCGCAATTAACCATGCGACTTATTAAATCTTATTTAATTGCCTAGTTTTTTATAGAGGGATGGTCTTCGAACCTCTCCCACTTTTTAACAAAGTGGATTTTTATTAAATTTTCTTATTGAGTATATCAAATATTATAATTATTTTCAAGTAACATTTACTTACTTTGAACCTTGTCTAATTTTTTATTGTATAGAAACATATATAATGAAGCTGCAAATATTATTACATATCCTATGATACTTAAGTGATCTGGTAATGCTCCAAATATAACTAAACTTATTATAGCTGAGAATAATATGTTAGAATAATCAAAGATTGATATTTCCTTAGCTGGTGCATACTTATAAGCTAAAGTTACTCCAAATTGACCTACACTTGCAAAAACACCTGCTAATATCAAATAAATTAATTGCATCATAGTCATAGATTTATAGGATAGCATCATAAATGGAAATAATACTATTGATGAAAAAGTTGAAAAATAAAATACTATCGTATAATGTTTTTCTTTCCCCCCCAATTCTCTTACACAAGTATAAGCTGCTGCTGCAAATATAGCACCACCAACTCCTGCTAAAGCCGATATTACTTCAAGATTGAATGATGGCTTTATAATGAATAATGCTCCTAAAAATGCAATTATTAAAGATATAATTTGTTTTGTATTTATTTTTTCTTTTAAAAATAAAGCTGAAAAAATAATCACAAAAAATGGGCTCAATTTATTTAGCATATTAGCATCTGATAAAACTAATTTATCTATTGTATAAAAATTCAATACAATTCCCAGTGTTCCAAATAAAGATCTTAATACAAGAATCTTTTGATTTTCTCTTTTTCCAAAAAAGCTTTCTTTATGTTTAATTATTAAACTTAAAGCAATTAAACTTGCTACTAAATTTCTAAAAAATGATTTTTGTAAAGATGGTAAATCTCCTGAAAGCTTAACAAAAGCTGACATCATTGCAAATCCAAATGCTGATAATATTATAAATATTATTCCTTTACTTCTATTACTAAAATTATCTAAATTCATGATTTCCTCACTTTCTTAATTAAATAAAGTTCTGTATATAATTTATATATTTTTTAAAACTTTGCTTCAATAACTTATTCATATAAAATTCTTTCCATTAACTATAATAACATATTACTCTTAGTTCTTTAAAATTTAATGTTAAATAATATATAAACATTTATTCAAAATATGGATAAAATAAAAACTGCTGATAACAATTTTATCAGCAGTTTCTATTTTAATACGTATGATTAATTATAATATATAATTTGATGAAATGTACTTTTTCTTAGGGAGAACAGAAAAAATCCAAACTAAATAATAAGGTCACGCAATTATTTATTTAGTAAATTAGTATTTTGAGTGTGTGCTTTCAATACTTGCTAATTTATTTTTTCATAGTACACTTCATAAAATCTTTGCTTTGGTAAAATTTTTATTGTGTATAGCAATAATTTGTCTCATTTGTCATTGAATGAGTTATATTTGCTTTGAGATTGATTCTCATTTACAATATTATAATATCTCTATTTTGTACTATTGTCAATACTTTATTAGAAAAAATTAAAATTTATTTTTTAATTGTTTATAATATAAAATTTCTATTAAAATTCTATGTCTTTAACTTGCTTATATAATTTACTAAAACAGAATCTTGTTTAATTTATGAATATATAAATTTTCTGCTAAGTTGATAGGTCTTAAATCAAAAATTGATATTATAATGTAAGATTTAATTTATAGTAATTAAGCTTACATTTATAATATCAATTTTATTTTAATCTAGAATACTTAAATTTTTCATACTTAAGTCTAATATTTTAGCTGAATGAGTTAACGCCCCCACTGATATATAGTCAACTCCTATTTCTGCTATTTCTTTTATGTTATCTATATTTACATTACCTGAAAATTCTATTAAAACCCTATTATTAATTATTCTTACTGCTTCCTTTGCTGTTTTCAAATTCATATTATCAAGCATTATTATATCCACTTTAGTTTCTAATGCTTCATTAACCATATCTAATGTTTCTGCCTCCACTTCTATTTTTCTAACAAATGATGAATTCTTTTTACACATCTCAACTGCCTTTTTTATTCCACCAGCTGCACTTATATGATTATCTTTAAGCATAATTCCATCAGATAAATTAAACCTATGGTTATCTCCCCCACCAATTTTTACTGAATACTTTTCTAAAATTCTTAAATTAGGAGTTGTCTTTCTAGTATCTAATAACTTAGCCCTTGTATGCTCTATTTTGTTAACAAATTTATTTGTAAGAGTTGCTATACCACTCATTCTTTGTAGTAAATTTAATGCTACTCTTTCGCCTAATAATACATTACGTGTATCACCTTTCAATAAAGCAATTTTTTCACCAGGACATATTTTATCACCATCTTTTTTATTAAATTCAATCTGAACATTTCCTAAAATATCAAATACTCTTTTAAATACTTCTAATCCTGAAAGTATTCCCTCCTCTTTACATAATAGGTCTACTGTGCATATGCTACTTTCTTTTATTATTGAATTTGTTGTTATATCTTCATTTGGAATATCCTCTAATAATGCTTCTTTTATTATTTTATCTACAACTAAATAATTCATTTGTTACCATTCCCCCATTTAAAACAAGCAATTCTTTAACTATCTGTTCTTTTTCTTCACTTAATTCTTCTATTGATTTATTTATATTTTTTACTGATATAATATTAGAATTGATATATTTTTCTGTTGAATTAATCAAATTTGCACACCTTTTTGAAAATACAAGTCCCTCTAATAGTGAATTGCTTGCAAGTCGATTAGCTCCATGAATTCCAGTGCAACTTGTCTCTCCAACAGCATATAAATTTTTCATTGAAGTTACTGCATTAATATCCACTTCTACTCCTCCCATAAAAAAATGTTGTGCTGGTGAAACTTTAATATAGTCTTTAGTTATATCAGTTCCTCTTTTTAGACATTCTTTATATATTGATGAAAATCTATTCATAATATAATCTTTGTCTAAAAATGTTATATCTAAATATACGTATTCACTGTCTGTTTTTTTCATTTCTTCATACACAGCTTTAGAAACCACATCTCTTGGCAAAAGTTCATTAATAAATCTTTCACCATTAATATTTAAAAGTTTTCCTCCTTCTCCCCTTAAAGACTCTGATATAAGAAATCTTCTCTCAAAATTACCTTCGTCATAAAATACTGTTGGGTGAATTTGAATATAATTAATATCCTTCACTTTTATATCATGCTTCTTAGCAATAGCTAATGAGTCACCTTTTAATATTCTTTGGTTTGTTGAATCACTAAATAATCCACCTATTCCTCCAGTGGCTAATACTACATTTTTAGCATAAACATTTATTTGATCATTATCTTTTAATAATATTCCACCAATACATTTATTTTCATTTTCTATAATGTCAACAAAATAAGTATTTTCATAAATCATTATATTTTCTTTTTCTTTTGCTTGTTCAATAAGTACTTTTGCTACACTTTCACCAGTGTTATCTTTTGTGTGAACAATTCTATTTACTGAATGTGCTCCTTCTTTAGTATAATTTAAAGTTCCATCATCGTTCTTATCAAAATTTACACCAAGAGATATTAAATTTTTTATATTACTCATTGATTCATTAGCTAAAACCTCTACTGCTTTTAAATCATTTTTGTATTGTCCAGCTTTTAAAGTGTCTTCTATAAAAATAGGTATATCCTCTTTACTTATTGATGTAGATATACCTCCTTGTGCCAAATAAGTGTTCGTACATGTAACACTAGATTTGCATACTACTAAAACATTTAAGTTTTCGTTTAAATTTAATGCACAGTATAGTCCTGATACGCCTGAACCTATTACTAAAACATCTACAAATTTATTTCTAACCATATTTATTACTCTCCTAACTTATGCATATTTTCTAATGAAACTAATGCTCTCTTTCTAATATCTTCATCTAGTGTTATTTCATTTTTCATATTTAGCAAAGTATAATATAAATTTTCTAAGCTTGTCTTCTTCATATTCCCACAGCATATACTTTTTCCTGGAATATAAAACTTTTTATTAGGATTTTTATTTTTTAATTCATACAAAATCCCTTCTTCGGTACAAATAATAAATTCACTGCCTTTATCCTCCGTTGCGTAATTTATTATTTCACTTGTACTTCCGATATAATCTCCTAAACCTCTTATTTCCTTTGTACATTCTGGATGAACTAATATTTTTGCTTCCGTATATTGTTCCTTTAACATTAATATATCTTCTTTTAAAATTTTATTGTGACATGGACAGAATCCATCCCATAGTATAAAATCCTTCTCTTTAAAAAATTCTGATATATATTGACCTAAATTTTTATCTGGTAAAAATATTATTTGTTTATTAGGCACATTCTTTATTATTTTTAATGCACTTGAAGAAGTAACTGAAACATCACTACATGCTTTAACTTTATATGTAGAATTTATATAACATACTACATAAGCATTAGGATATTTTTCTTTTAAAGTTAATAATTCTTTTTCTTTTGCCATATCTGCCATTAAACAACCTGCATCAATACATGGCATTAATACTTTTTTGTTAGGAGATAATATCTTTGCACTTTCCCCCATAAATTTAACTCCACAAAACACTATTACCTCTTCTTTACAACTTCTAGCTATCTTACTTAAATAATACGAATCTCCAACATAGTCTGCTAATTCTTGTATTATATCTGGCTGATAATAATGAGCTAATATTATTGCATTTTTTTCATTTTTTAACTTTAATATTTTATCTATTAAATCTATAGACATAGTTACACCACTTTCAATTTTATTTTACATCTGTATATACACTTATGTAATGATTATATCACCACCATTTTTTATCTTCAATATATAAATAATCCAAATTATAATAAACAGAATTAATATAATAATAAATATTTTTGTTTTTTTGAGGGAATACTTTTATTGTGTGCTAATAATAGGTTAAAACGTACTTTAAATAGATTACGTTGAATTTACAAATTTAAATTCTAATTTAGATTAAAATTTATACTAAATTATAATATAAAATTCAATATAAATTTTCCTTATTTTAGAATGAATAAATTTTAGGAGGAACATATAATGAAAAAGTTTGTTTGTACAGTATGTGGTTATATTCATGAAGGAGATACCCCACCTGAAATTTGCCCTGTTTGTAAAGTAGGTGCAGATAAATTTATTGAAATGAAGGATGATATGGCTTGGGCTGATGAGCATAAAATAGGAATAGCAAGCGGCATCCCTAGTGAACTTATAGAAGACTTAAGAGCTAACTTTACAGGAGAATGTACTGAAGTTGGAATGTATTTAGCTATGTCTCGTCAAGCTGATAGAGAAGGTTATCCTGAAGTTGCAGAAGCATATAAAAGAATTGCATTTGAAGAAGCAGAACATGCTGCTAAATTCGCTGAAATTTTAGGTGAAGTAGTAGTTCCTGATACAAAAGCTAATTTAAAAGCTAGAGTTGAAGCTGAATTTGGTGCTTGTGATGGTAAAAAGAAATTAGCTACATTAGCAAAAAAGGAGAATTTAGATGCTATACATGATACAGTTCATGAAATGTGTAAAGATGAAGCTAGACATGGTAGAGCATTCAAAGGACTACTAGATAGATATTTTAAGTAGAAATATCTATCTAGAATTATTTTAAATATAATACTAAAACATAACACAAATATAAAATTTTATTTTAAGAGGAGTGTCTTTAATGCAAAAAATTAATTGTGACGTAAATAATTGTTCTCATAACTATTCTGGTGTTTGTTACGCTAATCGTGTTGATATAGGTGGAGATTCTGCACAAAAAGATTGTGATACTTGCTGCGGATCTTTTTTAGATAAAAAAAATTATAGTGATTTAACTAATAATTCAAATAGTTCTGGTGAATGTGATTGTCTAGTTTGTACTGTTAAAACTTGTACTCACAATTGCAATAACCTTTGTGATCTTTCATCAATAAATGTTAGTGGAGCAAATCCAAACATGTATATAGAAACTAATTGCCAAAGTTTTGAAGCTAAATAAACTATTCTAATCAAATTAAAAACTTTTGAATTCATTTATATGTTGAATTTAAAAGTTTTTATTTTTATTTAATTTCTTTAATACACATCTTGTATTTGCACCTTACTCTGTTATACTTGTTATTGTCATGTAAGATTGAAAGAGGTGTTCATTATAAAAACAAATTATAAAAATGTAGAAAATAACTATGAAATTAATAACAAAATTGCTTTTATTACAATTTTAAAGAAAAATGGTGAAGAACTTACAACTAAAATAGATGTTGAAGATCTTAATAAAGTTAAAGAACTAGGTAATTGGTTCGCTGAATGGAACAAAGATCTTAATAGCTATATAGTACAAAATATAAGCTTAACTAAAATGAATAAAAAGTCTAAACCGCTAAAGCAAAGTTTACAATCTATAATTTTAGATACTAATCCAAAGACTCCTATTAGACATATTAATGGAGATACTTTAGATAATAGAAGATCTAATTTAGAAATAGTTGAACGTAACATAAGAAATGATTATGAAGTGGTTAATGATGATACTATAGCTATACTTTTAAGAGATAAATATGGTAAGGTACAAAATAAAGCATTAATATCTAAAGAAGATTTAAGAAAAGTAGTAACTGATACATATACTTGGGTGCTTCACAAAAATTATGATAATTTATGTGTTATTGCAAATACACCTAATGGTAGAATACATTTAGATAGGGTACTTATGAATCCTGATGAAAACCAAACAGTTCATCATATTAATCTTAATCCATTAGATAATAGAAGAAGCAATTTAGAAACAACAAGCATTTAATTCTATTATTCTCATAAAAATTTAGCCTATGTTTTACTAAAGTGTTATTACACTTAAAACATAGGCTAAATTTAAAATAAGCTATAAGTATACTTTTTTATACTTATAGCTTATTTTTTATATTAATATTATTTTAAAGTTATTCCTTGATTATCTTTTCCATGACAAATTGCTGCTGATGAACACCCAGAACACCCACAACCACAACTGCCTTCTCCATTTTTAGCTTTCTTTACTCTTTTGAACACTACTAATCCCATCATGAAAAATATAATACTAGCTATTATTATTGTAGCTAACATAAGTATCACCACCCCTTATAAAATTTATTAGTAGATAATTTTAAATAATTACCTACTAATATTTAACATACTATTTTATATAACTTAATTTAACATTACTATTTATATTTACTGATTTTTTATTTGATAATAGAATTCCAGCTATTATTGCTACTACTATAGCAATAGATATAAGTGCGCCTATTATATTTCCACCATAGAATAAAGCATTACCAACTTGATTTATTAATAATGCAACAAGATATGCTGTACCTGTTTGGAATCCTAATGTAATCCAAGTCCATTTCCATGAACCCATTTCTCTTTTAATTGCACCTATTGCTGCAAAGCAAGGAGCACAAAGCATATTAAATGCTATGAATGAAAATGCACTTACTGCTGTAAACATTCCTGCTACATTCATAAGAAGTGTTGGATCTTCTTCTGTTGCTTCTGCAATACCAAACAGTATACCAAATGTTGCTACAACATTTTCTTTTGCTACAAGTCCAGTGATTGTTGCAACCGCAGACTGCCAATTACCAAAACCTAATGGTGCAAAAATTGGTGCAAAAACATTTCCTATACTTGCTAGTATACTATCACCAGCATCTACCATTTCTAATGACCAATTAAATGATTGCATAAACCAAATTGCTCCACAAGCAACAAATATAATTGTACCAGCTTTTATAATAAATGCCTTTCCTCTATCCCACATATGCATAAGAACGCCTTTTAAACTTGGTATATGATATTGTGGAAGTTCCATAACAAATGGAGCTGGCTCTCCTTGAAATAGTTTAGTCTTCTTTAAAAGAATTCCACAAATAATTATCATTATAATTCCTAAAAAATATACTGATGGTGCTACCCATGATGCTCCACCAAATATTGCTCCTGCAAGCAATGCTATTATAGGAACCTTAGCACCACATGGAATAAATGTAGTTAACATAATTGTCATTTTTCTATCTCTATCATTTTCCATAGTACGAGTTGCCATAATTCCTGGAACTCCACAACCTGAACTGATAAGCATAGGTATAAATGATTTTCCTGAAAGTCCAAACTTACGGAATATTCTATCCATTATAAACGCAACACGTGACATATACCCACAATCCTCAAGTATTGATAATAGGAAGAATAATATCATAATTTGAGGTACGAATCCTAATACTGCTCCTACTCCACCAATCAAACCATCAACTACTAATCCTTGTAACCATTCTGCTACTCCTAACCCTTCAAGCCAAGTTGAAACATTTCCACTTATAATTTCTCCAAATAATGTATCATTTGTCCAATCTGTAGCTATAGTTCCAAGTGAACTTACAGCTATGTAATATACTCCCCACATAATTAATGCAAAAATAGGAAGCGCTAAAAAACGGTTTGTTACAATCTTATCAATTTTGTCTGATGTAGTTTCATCATTTTTATTATTCTTTCTTACTGCTTTAGAAACTACTTTTCCAATAAAATCATAACGTTCTCCCGTAATTATACTTTCACTATCATCATCAAGTTCATTTTCACATTTATTTATTATTTCTTCTACTTTATCTAACACATTTTTCGAAAATTTATTATTACTTAAAATATTTTTATCACGCTCAAAAAGTTTAATAGACAACCATCTAGTATCTATTTCATTCTTAAAACTGCTGTTATCTAAAGCTTGTTCAATATCTTTTATAGAACTTTCTACTTCTTGTGATAGCTCTAGCTTAAAGTTATTAGCATTTTCTTTTTTTGAAAGTTCAATTGCTTTTTCAACAACTTCTTTAATACCTTTTCCTTTTATAGCTGAAGTTTCAACAATTGGACAGCCTAATAGTTCTGAAAGCTTTTCTATCTTTAGCTTGTCACCATTTTTTTCAACAATGTCCATCATATTAAGTGCTAAAACTGTTGGAATTCCAAGTTCTAAAATTTGAGTAGTTAAATATAAGTTTCTTTCAATATTAGATGCATCAATTATATTAATTATTACATCTGGTTTATCATTCATCATAAAATCACGTGTCACAACTTCTTCAAGCGTATACGGTGAAAGTGAATATATACCTGGTAAATCTACAATTTCAACATCCTTATTCCATTTTAATTTACCACCCTTTTTTTCTACTGTTACCCCTGGCCAGT
Organism: Clostridium sp. ZBS15; assembly: GCF_023845705.1. NCBI lineage: Bacteria > Bacillati > Bacillota > Clostridia > Eubacteriales > Clostridiaceae > Clostridium > Clostridium sp. ZBS15. Next base: position 128,689 of record NZ_JAMQHY010000040.1, on the reverse strand, counting down.
TACCTACATATTGTGTTGATCCTGTAAGGTCATTAAACATAGTTGTCTTTCCACAATTGGGATTACCTGCAAGACCTATCTTTATTGACATTTGTCTTCCCCCTTAATTTATATAGATTATCATTATCATTAAATGATTATAAAACAAAATCGCTAAAGCGACTTTAGATCTGTATCGATTTTTTACGCATCTGCCTTTTTGAACGTATGTGAGAAAAATATGGCAGGTGACTACAATTATCTTTTTTATTCTTCATGGTTCATTTGTTAACCTTTAGCTAAATTTATCTTTCAGTTATCCACAATCTTTCCAAGAATACAATTTTCTAAAGAATAAAAAAATACATTAATTTAATACTTACCCAACAATTATCATTTCTGCATCAGCTTTACGAAGTGATAATTCATAATTTCTAACTTTTATTTCAATTGGATCTCCAAGTGGTGCTACTTTACGTACAAATATCTCGCAGCCCTTAGTTATTCCCATATCCATAATACGCCTTTTAATAGGACCTACTCCTTGTATCTTAAGAACATTAACTGTTTGTCCACATTTAATATCTTTTAATGTATTCATTAATAATTCCTCCTTAAACTATTATTCTACTAGCCATAGCTTTATCTAATGCTATTCTACTTCCCTTTACTTTTATTATTAAACTTCCTGCAATTTCAGAAATAATGCTTACAGTTTCTCCTGCAATAAATCCTAAACTTGATAGGAACTTTTTAGTCTCATCATTACCTCTAATTTTTTTAATTGGCATACTTTGTCCTGTATTTGCTAATATTAATGGCATATTTTCTCCTCCTCATATTATGTACTTATACAAATATATATAGTACACCTTTTATGAAAATGAATAATCTTTTCTGTTGATAATTATTATCATGATGATATTATAACACTTTTATCCAAACTTGAAAATGATTTTCATTAATTTTGTCCTATTTTTAATTTTTATTTAAAATAAAACGTTTTCTGATGATGATTTATTATGTTTTTCTTTGTTAATATATAATATCTTTATTATTTTCTAATTTTAATCTTTTATATAATTTTCTCTACATAAAAAGGATATTAACTAGAGTCATTAGTTAATATCCCTAAACTTTAAACTTATCACCTTATTTTACTTGCATATATTTCCTGCTACATTTAATACATCCCAAGTTCTTGAAAATGGTGGTGAATAACATAAATCTAGCATTCCAAGTTCTTTAGTTGTTAATTTTCCAAATATGCATGCAGCAATAACATTAACTCTCTGTACAGCATCTTTATATCCTGCAACCTGTCCTCCTAATATTCTTTTACTTTTAGCTTCATAAATCAACTTAACATAGATCTTATTTTGACCTGGATAATAGTTAGTTTGATTCATATCTGTTATAAATTTAGTCTTATAATCTAATGCCATTTGTTTAGCCTTTTCTTCTGTAATACCAGTTCTTCCAGCTTCAATATCTAAAACTTTTATGCAACTAGATGATAATGAACCTTGAAATGGTAAATTAGTTCCCCCTAGATTTTCGCCAACAATACGTCCAAGTTTATTGGCACCTGTAGCAAGAGGTACATAACTTTTTTCATTTGTAACTATTTGATTTATTGTTGCACAATCTCCAGCTGAATAAACATCTTCAATTGATGTTTTACCATATTCATCTACAATAATTGCGCCATTAGATAACATCTCTATTCCACCATCTTTAATAAATTCTGTATTAGGTTTAACTCCAGTAGCTATAATTACTATATCCGCATTTATTTCTCTTTTATTAGTACGTATCTTGCTGACTTTATCGTTGCCTATAAATTCAGTAACAATTTCTTGTAAATATAAATTTACACCTTTATCTCTTAATTCTTGTTCTAATACTTCAGTAATTTCTTTATCAAAAACATCCTTTAATATTCGATCCTCCAATTGAAATACTGAAACTTCTTTCCCATTGCTTTTAGCTGCTTCTACTGCTTCTAGTCCAATAAATCCTGCACCTACTATTGCTATACTCTTATTATTTTTCTCCATTAAAAGTCTTTTTAAAATCTTTCCATCATCCATACTTTTTAATGTGTACACATTTTTTAAATTAACATTTTTAATTTGAGGTATTATACTCCTTGCACCTGTAGCTATCATTAATTTGTCATATTTATCATTAAATTGAGAACCCGCCTTCAGATTCTTTACTGTAACCAATTTATTTTTAAAATCTATATTAACAACTTCATGATTAGTTTTAACATCTACTCCACTTTTTATAAATTCTTCAGGAGTTCTTGCAATCATATTTTGTGAGTCTTCAAAAAAATTTCCTACGAAGTAAGGTAATCCACAAGCACCAAATGATACTATATCTGATTTCTCATAGATTACTATTTCAGCTTCAGGATTTACTCTTCTTAATTTTGCAGCTGCGCTTGTACCTGCTGCTATTCCACCAACAATTACTACTCTCATTTTTTTCCTCCTACTCTATATCAAACATTATATTTTCTATTTACCTTAACTCTTTATTACATAATAATATCTTTCTTTTAATTGGTCAATATTCTTATCAGATTACTCTTATTTACCTTAAATACTACACATACTTTAAAGTAGTGTTTATATTTTATCTTCTTTTCATTTAATTATTATGTTAAAATAATTTATATAGTAAATATTTCAAAAAGAGGTGTTAATTATGGATCGTATGAAATCAATGTTACTTACAGTCGGTATTATATTGGTATATTCAGTTGCCGTTGCACTAATCTATAAACTATATAAGAAATTCTCTGCTAAAAGAAAACGTAGATAAGCTTTACTATAAATATTTTCAATTTAAGAAAGATATAAAATTAATGAAATCGATTAATTTTATATCTTTTTTTGCAATGTTAAAAAAATTATTGATATATATAAGTGAATTAGACTAAATTATTAAACTTAGGAATACTAAAAATGAATATAATCCAATTATGATGCACTTTATCTATTAAATATATCACTGCAACCTAAAATATAGTCCTTGTAATATCTTACTAACATTTTATATTATTAATATTTAATAACTCTTTTAAATTATCTATCTTATAATCATATTTATCTAAATCACCAAATCCATAGCTGGCATATATAAATGGCACTCCTGCTTTCTCACTTGCTATTGCATCCCATTTAGTATCCCCTACATATGCTGGATTATTTAATTTATTTCTTTGTATTACTATTTTTATATTTTCAGCTTTTTCTAATCCTGTTCTACTTGGATCTTCAAAATCCAGAAAATATTTTTTTAAATTATGTGCCTCTAAAAAACATTGTATGTAGCCATCCACACAATTGCTAACTATAAATAATTTATATTTTTTATATAATTCTTTTATTGTATCTTGCAACTCTGGATATAATTTACCACCATATTTCAACAAATACTTTAATTCAATTTTAGTACATTCGTCTATTACATCTTTTCTCGATTTTTCACTTAACTGTGGGAAAAACTTTTCTAATATATCATCCATTGTCATTCCCATCACACTTTGAATTTCTTCAAGAGACATTCCTTTCTTAGTTTCATCGTATTTTGAAAAAACTTCATTCCAGCATATATAAAATGCTTCTGTAGCATCCCATAAAGTTCCGTCTAAATCAAATATAAGACTATCCATATAAATTCTCCTATCTATAAAATTCTTAATATTATTTATTTTCTCTAATTAAATATTTCTTTCCTTCTTAATTTTAAAATATAATTTTTATATTTTAAATACATGGATTTTTCAATATACATAATTTAAATTGGGTTTCTTTTATGGTATGAATTTATTTAAGATTTTATTCTAAAAATAAATTTATATATTTGTTTATATAATAGTACAAAACACACATTTTTTCCTAAAATACACTAATTCAAAGCCCTTGTATGGGAACATATGTTTGTGTATAATATTATTAAGAATATATGTTTAGATTAATATATAAGGATGTGTACACAAATGGAATTAATGGAAAAGCTAAAAATTCTTTCTGGAGCAGCAAAATATGATGTCTCTTGCTCATCATCAGGTTCTAAAAGAAAAAATAAAAACAATGGACTTGGAGATGCTTCTAGTAGTGGAATATGTCACAGTTTTACTTCAGATGGACGTTGTATCTCATTGCTTAAAATATTATTTTCAAATGATTGTGTTTTTGATTGTAAATATTGCATAAATGGTTCATCTAAAGATTTTTTAAGAGTTAGTTTTACTCCTGAAGAAGTATGTAACCTTACTATTAATTTTTACAAACGTAATTATATAGAGGGGTTATTCTTAAGTTCTGCTATTATAAAAAATCCTAATTATACTATGGAACTTTTACTTAAAACTGTGAAAAAATTAAGACTAGAAGAGAAGTTTAATGGATATATTCATTTGAAAGCGATTCCTGGCGCTGATCAAAAATTAATAAATGAAGCTGGAAAATATGCTGATAGAATGAGTGTAAATATAGAATTACCTTCAAATGATAGTTTAAAATTATTAGCTCCTCAAAAAAATAAAGATAGTATATTAAAACCTATGAATACTATAAAAAATTCTATAATTAATTATAAAGAAATGAAAAAAAACATAAAAAGTACACCTTTATTTGTTCCTGGTGGGCAAAGCACTCAATTAATTGTTGGTGCTACCCCTGAAAGCGATGCTAAAATATTAAATTTATCGCAAGCATTATATGATAACTATAATTTGAAAAGAGTTTATTATTCTGCATATGTTCCTGTTGTAAAAGATAATCCCCTTCTACCTGTGATAAGTCATCCTCCTGTTCTTAGAGAGCATAGACTTTATCAAGCTGATTGGTTAATTAGGTTTTATGGATTTAGGGCAAATGAATTATTAAAAAATAGTACAGATAATTTTGATTTAAATTTTGATCCTAAAACTTCTTGGGCTTTATCTAATTTAAATGATTTTCCTGTAGAAATAAATACTGCATCATATGAAAAATTATTAAGAATTCCTGGTATTGGTGTTACTTCTGCTAAAAAAACATTAAAGATCAGAAGAGTTCATAGATTAACTTTTGAAGACTTGAAGAAATTAAGAGTTATTTTAAAAAGATCTAAATATTTTATAACTTGTGACGGTAAATATTATGGAAATATTTCTTTTGATGATTTAATAATAAAAAATAAATTATTAGAAGATTCCTATAAACCATCTTCCAAAATAAATATTAATCAAATATCATTTTTTGATTCTTTTGAAATGAACACTAAGACCTTAAGTGATAAAATAACTTCTATAAATGGAGATTTTTAATTATGAAAATACTAATATATGATGATACTTTCTTTGGGCTTTTAAATGCTTTATATAAAAGTTTTAATTATGATCAGACAAATTTATTTATATGTAGTAAAAAAAATAATATACCCTTGCTTGGAAGCGAAATTATTAATATAAATACTAATTCTCATATTGCTGAGAAAGTTCAAAATACCATAATTTATAAAATAGACAAATTAGCTCTAAAAAAAATCTATATTGTATATTTAAGCAATTACGAAAATAAAGAAATGCTCTTACTTAAATATTTAAAAATTGCTTTTAAATTAAACAAGGACGTTCATTCTTTTTTAAACATTGATGAAGTTAGGCTTATAGATACCATTAATAAAAAAGTAACTTATGAAAGTCATAGATTTAAAGGATTTATTAGATTCAACCTTATAAATAATAAATTTTTCTATTCTTCTATTGAACCTGATAATGATATATTAGAACTTATAGCTGACCATTTTAAGAAAAGATTTAAAAATGAATACTTTATAATTCATGATTTGAATAGGGAAAAAGCAATAATTTATAATAAAATAAATTATGAAATAATTCCTCTTGATTTAAGAGATTATGAAAAATTGAAAACACATTCTGATAACTACGGTACACTTTGGAGCACATATTTCAAATCTACAGCTATAGTTGAAAGAAAAAATCTAAAATTACAAAGTAGAATGATGCCAAAAAGATATTGGAAGCACATAATAGAGGTTAATGACTAAAATTTATATTCTAATCATTAACCTCTCTAGACATTAGATAATTTTGTATTTACACAGAATTATCTATACTCTCACTTCTCTAGTATATCTATAAGTAAAACTTATCATAGTAATTAAACTTAACCTACTAAAATTCTATTCTACCAAATAGATAATCTATCTTTTACTTTTATATACATATCATCATTTTCAGTTACATTATAAATTTCATAGAATTTTTCAAATTGTTGTAATACTGTATTTACTCTAATATCACTAGGTGAATGGCTGTCTATTTTTAATAATAATACTTTATATTCTTCAGTAGTTACATCTCTCCATACTCTAGCAAAATTTCTAAAAAACTCATCATAATTTACATTAGGTATTTCATCTAAAATATCTAACATACAAGTCATAGATCCAATATCCGCAATATTTTCACCTAAAGTAATTTCCCCATTCACTTTTATCCCAGGTAATGCTTCTATATTTCCATAAACCTCTTCTATTCTTTTAATTTTATCTTCATATTTTTTATAATCTTCATCATTCCACCAATTTTTTATTTTTCCATTTTCATCAAACTTAGATCCATTATTATCAAAAGCATGAGTAATTTCATGTCCAATAATAACTCCTAATCCACCTAAATTTTTTTCCTTACTTTCATTTATATCATAGAACGGTGCTTGCAATATAGCTGCTGGAATTGTAATTTCATTGCTCTCAGCATCATAATATGCATTAACATCTTCTGGTGATATTTTGTTAAATGATTCTCTAGAACTTATAGGTTGTTTATATGAAAATTTCTCTAAATTTATTATATTTTCAAGAAGTGATCCACCTTCTTTATATGACTTTATTTCTAAGTTTGAATAATCTGTCCATTCTTCTGGATAACCTATATTTACTTTTATATTATTTAACTTTTTAATAGCATTATCTTGAGTCGAAGCACTCATCCAATCAAGATTTTTAATTCTATTTGAATAAGTATTTATAATTTCTTCAGTAATATTTTTCACATCATTTTTTATCTCTTCACTAAAGACCTCTTCTACATATAATTTACTTAAAGCTGAATTGAAATTCTTTTTTACAAGTTCTTTAGTTTCATCTTCTAATGATATACTATCTATATCGTATAATGATTTTTGTAAAGCTAAATATTCATTTCTAAAATTTTCACTTAGATATTTACTTGCAGCAGAAATCATACAAACTTCAGTATAATCTTTTATTACTTGCAAATTTTCTTCACTATATAACTCATTTAATTTATCTAACCATTTAGGTTCAAATAAAATTACTTTGTCTACATTTTCATATCCAAGGTTTTTTATTATATATGATAAATCTAAATTACTTGAGAGTTCATTAATATCACTGATTTTATAAGTTTTATAGTTATTTTTTTGGTTATTATAATACTCTGCAAATTCATTAACACCTATAATAGATGGTGCTAATTGATTTTCAAAATAAAATAAATTATTAACTTTTATTATCGATTCTTCTCTAGAATATCCACTTAACATTAATATATTGACTAAGTATCTTTCCATATTTTCTCTATTATCTTTAGTTTTATCTGTTTCATTTCTATATTGATCTGAATCCCCTAGAACTAATCTGGTTGATGAAATATATAGTGCATTGTTCTTCTCATCATAAATATCGCTTCCAACACTAAAATTAATTAAATTACTAAATATATTTATCGTTGGATCGCCTAATAATTTTGTAAGCTCATTTATATTTTTAGCTTCCTTTATTTTATTTGTATATTTCTTTATAGGTTCTGCACCTTGATTATTTCTTTCTGAAATATTAATAGAATTATTATATAAATTTATTATCTTCTTTTCGTCTGTATTACTTAAATATTTATCTTCATGAATTAATAAATCATTAAATATTCTTTTTGCGTCATTATTAACCTTATCCTTTGTTTCAGTAAAAGTACTTTTAGCTTCCTCATCTTGTTTAAGTATTGATTTTTTTAGCCATTCCTTATTAACAGCTTCATAGAAGTTGTCTTGTAGCCTTATTTCATTATTGCTCTGCGTAATTACTTCACTTGCAAATACATTATAATTTATAAATGAATTTATAATAAACACAGATAATATTAAAGCTAATGCACGTGCTGTTTTTTTATACTTTATCATATTAGTCCCCTTCACATTTTATATTATATGTTAATTATATAAAAAACATCTACTTAATAATAGCATTATTAAACAGATGTTCTTTATTTAAGTATAATTTAAGATAAAATTAATATTTATTTGCATACATTTTAGACTTAAAAATATATGTTTTTCACAAGAATCACTTTATCTCTCTATATGCATATTATATTTATTAAGCAATCAAAATGAAGGGATGAAAAAATTTTATGTACAAAAATGATAATTGTACCTATAAATTAAAAGAATATGCACGTGCATATATAATGCCTCAACCTTATGAAAATCTATTCACATGTAAAGAAGGCTTTGTTAAAGGAACTATTTTTAAAGACCTTTACCAACCTTATAATGAAAAGAAAAAAAGTAAATGTTAATGTGGGGTGATATATTATGTATGAAAAAGATTTATTAGATAGTATAAGAATTTATCAATTTTCAGCTGTTGATCTAAATTTATTCCTTGATAATTTTCCTGATAATGAAAATGCAAAAAAAGACTATGATATAGTATCAGCTAAATTAACTTGTTTAACTAATGAATACGAAAAAAATTTCGGTCCTTTAACTAATTTTGGTACTTCTTTTAAGGAAGATCCACGTTATTGGATAGAAAAATCTTGGCCTTGGGAAAAAGAAAATTAGGAGGAATAAAAGATTATGTGGTATTATGTTAAAACATTAGAACATCCAATAAATTTAAAATGTAAAGATTTAAAAATGGCTAAATATCTAGTATCTCAATATGGTGGCCCTGATGGTGAATTAAGTGCCGCACTTAGATATTTAAATCAACGTTATACAATGCCTACTGGAAAATCCAAAGGCTTACTTACAGATATAGGTACAGAAGAAATGGCCCATGTAGAAATGCTTGCTACTATGATTTATCAACTTATGGAGAATGCAACATTAGATGAACTTAAAGAAGCAGGACTTGGTGGACATTATGTTGATCATGGAAAAGCATTATTCTATACTGATGCTACTGGAAACCCTTGGACTGCAACTTATATCCAAGCAAAAGGAGATGTAATTGCAGATTTACATGAAGATATGGCAGCAGAACAAAAAGCTAGAGCAACTTATGAACATTTAATTCAATTAACTGATGAACAAGATATTAAAGATGTTTTAAAATTCTTAAGAGAAAGAGAAGTTGTACACTATCAAAGATTTGGTGAAGCTTTAATGAACGTCCAAGATCATTTATGTAATAAATAATATTTCTTCAAATTTTGTGCTCTATTTTAAATTAATGTTTATATTACAATATCAACACACTTTTAAAATAATGCAAAATTTTTAAAACTTTCATAATTAAAATGAAGTTTAAAAAATCTCTACAGTTTTATTTCTGTAGAGATTTTTAAGTTGTTTAATTAAAAATGTACTCCATTCCAATAAACACATTGCTTTACTATTGTTTTTTCTGGGAATTCTATTCCTTCTAGTGCCCACTTTTTATATTCTTCAAATCCAACTCTATCTATGATATATCCTATATGTTCTTTGCCACCTGGAGCACTTTTATCTATATACTTAGCCACAAATTTATAAGTGTTCAATATTATCTTAATTATACTTTGTTCATCTGACCAAATTAAGAAATCTTCAGCAAGACGTGGGTTTCTTTTACCGCTTCTACCCATTATAACTAATTTATAATATTTTTCTTTACTTCTTGTCCACGCACCAGTAGGACAATTTATAACACATTCCCCACATCCAATACATTTTTCTTCATTTCTTACTACTTTATAATTTACTGTTTTAAGTGCATCTACTGACTTCTTCTTGCAAGCTCTTACACATGCCCCACAGCTTACACATCTCTCTTTATCATACTGTGGTTCAGTCATTCCTATTATCCCAAAATCATGCATTCTAGCTTTTATACAATCGTTTGGGCACCCAGTAAGTGCTATCTTAAAGTGTAGATCATTGGGAAATATAGCTTTTTCTATTCTTTTAGCAAAATTAGTTGTATTATAATTTGCAAATGGGCAAACATTATTACCAATACATGCTGATACATTTCTAGTTCCAGCAGATGTATATCCCTTTCCTGGTATTTCTTGATTTATACCTAAGCTTTCTATAATTGGCTGTAATAATTCATTTACCTTATCAATATCTTCATATTTTATTCCTGGTATTTCAAATCCTTGACGTGTTGTTATATGCACACTTCCATCACCATACATTTGCGATATTTCTTGTATCTTGCCTAATAAATCTGCTTGTAAATGTCCTCCTGGAACTCTAACTCTAGAAGCAGTTAATCCCCTTACTTTAGTAACTCTAAAAGCATTTTTCTTGATTTTTTTTGTATTTAAATCCATAATTAACTCCTCCTAGTCTAGTAAAGACTTACCTTTTGAATAATTAAAAACAGGTCCATCTAAACAAATATAAGTATCATCTATTTTACAGTGTCCACATTTTCCTATTCCACAGCACATTTTTCTTTCTTGAGAAATCCATATATTTTTTTCTTCTATTCCAAGTTTTAAAAATTCTGCAACTGTGAACTTCATCATGATAGGAGGTCCAACTACAATAACAGCAACATTATTTAAATCTTTTATATCAAGTTCTGGTATATATTTAGTAACTAATCCTACTTTTCCATCATAACTTTCATCAGCATTATCTACTGTGATAATAGCATTTATTTTATCGTTCCAATCTTTTATATCTGATTTAAATAAAATGTCATTAGGAGATTTAAAACCTGCTATTAATGTAAAACTATTAATTTTATCTATATTATTTGCAAAATAATCAACTACTCCTTTAACTGGAGATAAACCTGTCCCACCTGCTACAATAATTAAATCTTTTCCCTTATATTCATTTACATCAAATCCATTTCCATAGGGACCTCTTAGATATAATTTATCACCTACATAATTATTGAATATTTCATTAGTAACTTTTCCAACTCTTCTTATTGTTAAGTCAACAGTATTTTCTTCAATACCACTTACTGAAATAGGCGCTTCTCCAAACTTAGGCAATGATACTTCAAAAAATTGTCCTGGTTTTACATCACCTGAAAATTCCATTCTGAAAGTATATTCAATATCTGTATGTTTAATAACTTCCTTAATTTCTGATAAAAAAGGAATATATTCATTTTTACTCATTAGAAGACACCTCTTTCATTCCATTTTCTAATTTATTTACGCAATTAGAGAAAGATATATATTCGGGACAAATATCATCACATCTTCCGCATCCAACACACATGTGATATCCCCATTTCTTTTTATAATCATATACTTTGTGCATAACTTTAAATCTCATACGTTGCCCTTTGTCAGCTCTAAAAGTATGTCCACCAGCCATCTCAGTAAATCCATCTACTTGACATGAAGCCCATACCCTACGTCTTTCACCTGCTTTTCCATTATCAGTGTAGAATATATCTTGCATTGTAAAGCAAGTACAAGTTGGACAAACAAAATTACATCTACCACATGCAATACAACGTGTACTATAATCTTCCCACATTTTTGAATTTATAATATCTAATGAAAGATTCTCTGGTACTGAAACCTTTTTATTGTTTTCACTTACAAAGTCAGGCTTCACTTCTACATTTTCACCAATTGAAAATAGTTTTATGAACTCTTCTTCTTTAGTATCTATATATACTTCATCACCTATAACTTTTAAATATGCCGCATATTCATCAGTTTTATTAGTTTCCATACTTACACAAAAACATTTTTCAAATGATTTTTCACATCCAATTAAAATGAACTTAGTTTTTTCTCTTAATCTCTTATAATAAAAATCTTCATGTCCATTTTTTAAATAAATATCATCCATACGTTTTATAGCATGTAAATCACAACTTCTTAAAAATACTATTGCGCCTTTTTTAGAAGTCTTAGCTTCTTTTATCTCATCCTCTGTAAAGAAGAACAATGTTTCAGATATTGGTAATAAAATTTCTTTAGATGAATATTCAGCTTTTTTATCAAAAACTATTTCATCTATATTTTCTACCTTTCCATACCTAATTCTATCTGTATCAGAATAAGTTCCTTCTCCTAGAAATAGCTTAGGCGCATATATATCATATTCTCTTGATAAATTATCAAAAATATTATTTACATCAGTTTTATTTAATTTATATCCCATAATGATATCCCCTTACTTCTTTTTTGATATTAAATAGTATGGAACTGCTAAAAATATAGCTCCTCCAATGATATTTCCAAGTGTTACAACTATGATGTTATATAAATATCCCATTACACTTACATCTGCTGCACCTGGTGAAAGTAATCCTACTGTTAAAAGTGTCATATTAGCTACACTATGTTCAAATCCAGCTGTTATAAACACAAATAAACACCAAAATATCATAATTAACTTAGCGACTTCATTCTTACAACGAAAACTACACCATACAGCTAAGCAAACTAGTATATTACAAAGTATACCTCTCATTAATAATGGTAAAAAAGGCACACTCATTTTCACCGCTGAAGTACTAGCAATAAACTCTCCTACTGGACCTGTTGCAAGACCTGTTAAATAAAACATAGCTCCTGTAATTATAGATCCAACTAAATTTCCTAAAAAACAAAGCCCCCAAACTTTAAGTGTATCACTCCAAGTTACTTCACCACTTAAGGATCCTGCTGTCATAACAAAATTATTTCCTGTAAAAAGTTCTGATCCTGCCATTACTACTAAACTAAGTGCTACTCCAAAAGATGCTCCCATAATTACTTTAGTAAATGGTGATCCTGCACTACTTAAAAGTCCACCTATTGTAAATATAAGTATTATTCCCATTCCTACATAAGCACCTGCAAGCATTGAGCTAATAAAATAACCTAATTTATTATTTTTTAGTAAATTAACCTTTGCTTTTGCAGCTACTACTACACTGTTAAATTCTTCACAAAACACCGTATTAAATCTCCCTTCATAATTGCGATTTTAAATTATGCTTTCCATTAATCTAAGTATATATTCTAAAGAATTAAAGCACCGTGATATTAATCACGGTGCTTTAAAAAACTGCGATAATTTTTCCTGATTCTTTACTATTATCTGCTTATTTTTATATTCAATTAAATTTTCATTACATAATATTTTTAATGCCCTAGATATTGTTTCCCTTTTCGAACCTAATAAATCTGCTAAATAGGTAATAGTTATCTTTTTATCAACTACTACTTCACCGTTTTTTTCAATTCCATAATCCTTGCTTAATTTCCACAGTTTTGCACATAATCGTTTTTCCATTTTTATAACGCCTGTTGAATTTTTAATCTGCCTATATAACCTTCTTACTTTCATTGATAATGAGCACATTACATTTTTGGTTAATGTAAAATCCACTTCCATAAGTTTCAAGAATTCCTCTTTATTGAAACTTAAAATTTCTGCTTCTTCGAAAACTTCACAATTAATGGATGATGGTAATTCCTGTATTATAACATCATTAATCATCTTACCTTTTCCTAAAATAAAGATGGCTCTCTTATGTCCACATTCATTTGATTTATACAATGATACTGTACCACTTAATACTACATATAAATTTTTCACATCTTCTTTATCTCTAAAAATATGCCTCCCTGAAGGGTATTTAATTAAAATTCCCATTTCAATAATTTTATTCAAAGAATCATCACATATATTTTTAAAAATTTCTAAATTTCTAAGTTCCTGTATGGTAACATTATTCATAATTCCTCCAAAATATATATTCTAATAATATTTAATATATTTTTTAACTTAATGCTAGCTTTTAAGTTTCGGCAAGAATCTTACCTATATCTCTTAAATCATATTCACCCAATCCTTTGATTTCTTTTTTGAATTTTTTAGATTGAATTATCTCAATTATTAACTTATAAAGTGGATATTTTAAAGAGGATTTTTTTATAATCAAATCATATCGTTCTTCTTGTATAGGTACAAAATCAATCTCACTCACTTGATGGGCAACCTTTTCTATTCCTATCCCTAAGTCTCCATCCCCCACAGCTATACTGCTTGCTACTGCTAAATGAGAAGATTGTTCAAAGTTATAACCTTTAATAGACTCGCCTTCAACATTGTATAATCTTAACTTCTCATCTAACAATACTCTAGTACCTGATCCTTTTTCTCTATTCACTATACTTATATCATTTTTTATTAAATCATTCCATGTTGTTATGTTATGTGGATTTCCCTTAGCTACATAAAAACCTTGTCTTCTATAAGCTAAATTAATTATTATGCAGGGAATTCCTGGAATTAATCGTCTTACATAAGCTGTATTATATTCATTTGTATCACCATCCCAAAGATGTGATGACGATATTGATATCTTATCATTATATAAATCACACAAGCTCGTGTAACTACCAACATTTGAACGTAAAACTCTAATATTATCAGTTTTTTCTTCAATATGACGAGCTAAAACATCTAAAATAATATCTTGTCCTGAAATTATGATATCATTTTCTACTTTAAATTCAGAATTTATATTCACATTATTATTTAAATAACTTTTTGTGATATTCTTACTATTTCTTGAAGAAGATTTTTGATCATTTATATATTCAAAAACATCTTTTTCATCTATCCTTAATTTTTTTCCTATCTTATATCCAGGTAATTCGCCTCTCTTTACAAGTTCATAAACTGTATTTTTATTTATTTTTAATAATTCTGATACTTCAAGTGCAGTCAATGATCTTTCTGAGTCCACAATTAATCTCCCCCTTGTATAATCTAGTTGTAACATTTCATAGAAAGCTATTTATCTTTCTAACGAATATTTCACTTCTTATTAATTTTATCATTAAGAAATAATAGTTGCTATAAAATATTATGTTTACCAAGGAAAATTTTGTTATTTTAGCAATTATGTTGTTGAATCAATTCTTAAATAATGGTAAAATTATTAAAAATATACAAAACAGTGTAAAACTCAATAAAACTATACAAAACAATGTTAAAAGGGGAGATATTTATGAAAAACAAAATTTTAATCGCATTATTAGCAGTTACATCTTGTATCGTATTACTTTCAGGATGTGCAAAAAAGGAAACAAAAAATAGTTCTGCTCAATCTAACAACTCTGAAAAAATAGAACTTAACATTTCAGCAGCCGCTAGCTTAAAAGAAGCTATGGCTGATATTCAAGAAAAGTTCAAATCTATTGCACCTAATGCTGATCTTGTTATAAATTATGGTTCATCAGGTTCTTTACAACAACAAATCGAACAAGGTGCTCCTTGTGATATCTTTATTTCAGCTGGTCAAAGTCAAATGAAAAAATTAGATGAAGAAAATTTATTACTTGAATCTACAAAAAAAGATTTAGTAAAAAATGAATTAGTTCTTATTGGTCCTAAGTCTACAACTATTACTAGTATAAATGATTTAAAAACAGATAAAGTAAAAAAAATTGCAGCTGGTGAACCATCAAGTGTACCTGCTGGAAAATATGCTGATGAAACTTTCAATAATTTAAACATAAAATCTGATATAGAATCAAAATTAGTATTTGCAAAGGATGTAAAGGAGGTACTAGCTTGGTCTATATCCGGTAATGCTGATGTTGGGTTTGTTTATTTAAGTGATGCTTATAATAATAAGGATGCTAAAATAATTGAAACTATTCCTGAAACATGCCATTCTCCTATTACTTATCCTATTTCTATAGTAAAAAATACATCAAAATCAGATGTTACAAAACAAGTTGATACTGCAAAACAATTTGAGGATTTTTTATTTACAGATGATGCTAAAAATATTTTTGAAAAATATGGCTATAAATCTATAGACTAATTAATTATGAGGAGGAATTAATATGGGTATGGACCTTTCACCATTATGGATATCTTTAAAAACATCTTTAGTTGCGACATCTCTTACCTTTGTATTAGGTATTATTGTTTCATACTGGATAGCAAATTTTAATGGAAAACTCAAAGGATTACTTGATGGTTTATTAAATTTACCATTAATTCTTCCTCCAACTGTTGTTGGCTTCTTTTTACTTCTTATATGTGGTAAAAATGGATTTATAGGAAAGTTATTTTTAATATTTGATAAATCTTTAATATTTTCTTGGACAGCCACAGTAATAGCTGCAGTAGTTGTCTCTTTTCCAATGATGTATAGAACAACTAGATCTGCCTTTGAACAAATAGACACTAACATCATTTCAGCTGCTAGAACACTGGGATTAAGTGAACTACAAATATTCTATAAAATTGCTATTCCATTATCTTGGCCTGGAATAATAGCAGGGTTAGTATTATCTTTTGCTAGAGCTATGGGGGAATTTGGTGCTACTTTAATGATTGCAGGTAATATCCCTGGAAAAACTCAAACTATGCCACTAGCAATATTTTTTACAGTGGAAGGTGGTGACATGCAGAAAGCCCTTTTATGGGTTATCATAATCGTATCACTATCATTATTTATGATTATTTTATTAAATTATTGGTCAGACTTACAACTTAAACTCATTGGAAGGAGAATTAAGTAATATGTCTTTATATGTAAACATAAAAAAAGAATTATCTTCAATTTCTTTGAATGTAGAATTTAATCATAAAAAAGGAATATTAGGATTTCTAGGGGCATCTGGTTCAGGTAAAAGTATGAGTTTAAAATGTATTGCTGGTTTAGACAAGCCCGAACAAGGAAAAATAATATTAAATGATACTATTCTATTTGATTCAAAAAAAAACATATCTGTTTCATGCAAAAACAGAAAAATAGGTTTTTTATTTCAAAACTATGCCTTATTTCCCAATATGACTGTTGAAGAAAATATTAAAGTTGGACTATTAAATTCAAAAAAAACTAATGTTAATAATTTGGTTAATAAATATATAAATAGATTTGGATTAAGTGGATTAGAAAAAAATTATCCTTGGCAGTTATCTGGTGGGCAACAACAAAGAGTTGCTTTAGCTAGAGCTTTAATTACTTCTCCGGATATACTACTTTTAGATGAACCTTTTTCAGCTTTAGATCATCACCTTAGACATAACATGGAAAAAGAATTATTGTCTATTCTAAAAAATTATGATGGTACTGTTATTTTTGTTACTCATGACATAGAAGAGGCCTATAGAGTATGTGATAATATAATTGTCTATGATAATGGTACTGCTCTTAATATGAGAGAGAAAAAATCATTATTTAATGCTCCAAAATCACTTGCCGAAGCAAGATTAACTGGTTGCAAAAATATATCTCATATAAAAATAATTGATAATAATAAAATCTATGCTGAAGACTGGGGACATGAATATATTATAAAATCTAATTGTGATATAAATAATACTAGTTATATCGGTATAAGAGAACACAATATAAAATTATGTAATGATAAAAATATTGCTAATGCATTTCCATTTATAGTTGAAAATATAATAGAAAATCCATTTGATTATACAATATATCTTAAAAATCCTAATAAAACAACTTCTAACTTAATAAACTTTAGGCTTACTAAAGATCTCATTGATTTTCACAAAGGAGATTTAATATATCTTACATTTTCTACTGATGATTTATTCTTATTTTAAGATTATTTAAAATTAAGATATATCACTTATTTAATAATGCTTAACTAACTTTCAAGCTTTTTAGTTGATAGGAAAGAATTTAGACTTGAAAATTTTGGTTAAAATTCTCAAAAACTTTCTAAAAATATATATTTTTAAATTCCTGTACATTGAAAAAGAGGATTCACATTTTAATGAATCCTCTTTTATAGATTAGCCTCTATTTTAAATATGTGTATATATCAATACGCTACTAAAGCACAGCCATAAGTTAAAATAAATGTAATTTGATACAACCATTTTTATTTTACTAAATATTTATTTACTTTGTAAATATTCATCTATAGCTTCTGCTGCCTTCTTACCAGCACCCATTGCAAGTATTACTGTTGCAGCACCTGTAACAGCATCTCCACCTGCATAAACACCTTCTTTAGTAGTTAAGCCATTTTCATCTGCAACTAAACACTTCCACTTATTAACTTCTAATCCCTCAGTTGTTGAAGAAATTAATGGATTTGGTGAAGTTCCAAGTGACATTATTACAGTATCTACATCCATAATAAATTCTGATCCTTCAATTTCAACTGGTCTTCTTCTTCCAGATTCATCAGGCTGACCAAGTTCCATCTTAACGCACCTCATACCATTAACCCATCCATTTTCATCTGTTAAGATTTCTTTTGGATTAGTTAATAAATCAAAAATTATTCCTTCTTGCTTAGCATGATGAACTTCTTCAATTCTTGCTGGAAGCTCTGATTCACTTCTTCTATATACTATATGACTTTCAGCTCCAAGTCTTAATGCAGTTCTTGCAGCATCCATAGCAACATTTCCGCCACCAACTACTGCAACTTTTTTACCATTCTTAACAGGAGTATCATATTCATCTAAATATGCTTTCATTAAGTTAACTCTTGTTAAAAATTCATTTGCAGAGAATACTCCATTTGCATTTTCTCCATTTATACCCATGAATTTAGGAAGACCTGCTCCTGATCCTATAAATACGGCTTCAAACTTTTCATCTTCAAAAAGTTCATCTACAGTTATAGTTTTTCCTATTATAACATTAGTTTCAATTTTAACACCTAATTTTTTAATGTTTTCAACTTCATTTTTAACTACTTTTTCCTTTGGAAGTCTAAATTCAGGTATACCATATTCTAAAACTCCACCAGCTTTATGTAAAGCTTCAAATATAGTAACATCATATCCCTTTTTAGCTAAGTCTCCAGCACAAGTTAATCCAGAAGGACCACTTCCTATTACTGCAATTTTTTTACCATTTGAAGGAGCTGTTTCACTTAAGTCAATATTGTGTTCTGCAGACCAATCAGCTGTAAATCTTTCTAGTTTACCAATTGATACTGGTTCACCTTTTATTCCTAATACACACTTACCTTCACATTGGCTTTCTTGTGGACATACTCTACCACATACAGCAGGAAGTGCACTATATTTTGCAATTTCCTTTGCTGCATCTTCAAATTTATTATCTTTTATGTGTGATATAAATCCTGGAATATTGATAGCTACTGGACATCCTTCTATACATTTAGGATTCTTACAATTTAAACATCTTGAAGCTTCTTTTTTAGCTTCTTCTTCATTATATCCTAAACATACTTCTTCAAAGTTTGTTGCCCTAACTTTTGCATTTTGTTCTCTTACAGGAACCTTAACCATTCTATCTTTCATATCCATTATTTATCACCTCCGCAACCACAGCCACCATGACTATGAGTATTTCCTTCTTCAACCTTTAATTGTGCTCTACCTTCTTCACTCTTATACATAGCTTGTCTTCTCATTGATTCATCAAAATCAATTAAATGTCCATCAAATTCTGGTCCATCAACACAAGCAAATTTAACTTCATTTCCAACTGTAACTCTACAAGCACCACACATACCTGTACCATCTACCATAATAGGATTTAAGCTAACAGTTGTTTTAATTCCAAGTTCTTTAGTTAATGCTGCCATAAATTTCATCATTATCATAGGTCCAATAACCACTGCGTGATCATACTTCTTTCCGTCATTAACTAGACTTTGTAAACAATCAGTAACTCTACCATTAAATCCATAACTTCCATCGTCTGTTGATATATATAAATTTCCTGCAACCTTTTTCATTTCTTCTTCTAATATTAAAAGTTCTTTATTTCTAGAACCAACTATAACGTCTACATTAATACCATTTTCGTGCATCCATTTAACTTGAGGATAAACTGGTGCAGCACCAACTCCACCTGCTACAAAAATAATATTTTTCTTTTTTAATTCTTCTAAATCTTCATGAATGAATTCAGTTGGTTGTCCTAAAGGTCCAACAAAGTCACTTACATAATCATTAACTTCATATTGTGCTAATTCCTTTGTACTTTTTCCAACAGTTTGAAAAACTATTGTTACTGTTCCTTTTTTACTATCATAGTCTGCAATAGTTAAAGGAATTCTTTCACCTTTGTCATCATTTTTTATTATTATGAATTGACCAGGTTTTGCTGATTTTGCTACTCTTGGAGCTTCTATATCCATTAAAAAAATATTATTTGTAAGCTCTCTTTTACTAACTATCTTATACATTTTTGTTCCCCCTGTTCAGATTTTATATGCATACTATAAATATACACTAATTGGATAATTTTTTAAAATGTTTTTTGAAATTTTACTTAATTAATATTTTATTTTACTAAAATGTATATTTTTTAAATATTTTCTATTTATTTATAATTTTTTGTTTTAAATATGTGTTGATATATGTAATAGGTAAAGTGGCACTATAATCATTTTAGTGTTCCTAAGTTCAATTACTCCATCCATTTTGCATATACATATATCAACACTCAGCTAAAACATAATCTAAAAATAAAAAACTAACTTAATAAAATTCAAATAAAATTCCATTAAATTAGTTTTTTATTATATTTTAAATAAACATCTCTTTAATATCTACTTCTTTCTTTTAAAGCTCTTTGCATTTCTCTATTATGAGCTTTTTCTAACATAGAATCTCTTTTATCATAATCTTTCTTACCTTTACAAATACCCAAAGCTACTTTAACTTTCCCAGCTTTTAAGTATAATGTTAATGGAATTAAAGTATATCCATCTCGAGATACTAGACCTGCTAGTCTATGAATTTCTGATTTGTGTAATAATAATTTTTTTTCTCTTAAAGGCTCAACATTAAATATATTGCCTTGTTCATACGGACTTATATGCATACTTAATATAAAAATTTCACCATTTCTAATATCTGCATAGGATTCTTTTAAATTAGCTCTACCATTTCTAATAGATTTTACTTCCGTGCCAACCAATGCAATACCAGCTTCAATAGTTTCTTCTATAAAATACTCATGTCTTGCTTTTCTATTTTCTGCTAAAGTATTTGAACTTTTTTTTCTTACCATTTAATCACCCACAAATAATCATAAATTTTAATGTATAACTCTATTTTAACAGAGTGTTGATATATAAATAAGTAAAGCTACTCTGATTACATATACCAACACACATTTAAAACATAGCCTAATGTATAATTTAGGTTTCATACTAACTCTTATATAAAATTATAATATAAGTAGTATTTTTAATCAATTAATAGATATTTAACTAAGAATGGGCTCTTCTTCTGAAGATAAAAGTTCTTTTATAATTTCTTTACTATTTTTTTCTTCTTTATCTTCATCTATTTTTGTTGACACTAGTTTAAAGTAAACTTCTCTATTATCTATATCAACCTTAACACATTTTACTGTTACTTCGTCTCCAAGTTTATGCATATTCTTTGTCTTTTCACCAATTAACGCTAAGTGTGCTTCATCAAATATATAGTAATCATCATCTAGCTCAGTAACATGAACTAATCCTTCAATAGTGTTTGGTAATTCAACAAACATTCCAAATGATGTAACAGAAGATATCATTCCAGTAAATTCTTCTCCTATTTTATCAAGCATATACTCAGCTTTCTTTAAATCATCAACTTCCCTTTCTGCTTCTTGAGCTACTCTTTCTTTTTCAGATGATTGTTTTGATGCTACATCAACTATTGGTACTAATTTTTTAAATCTTGCATCATCAATTTCTCCATTAAGATGTTCTTTTATTATTCTATGAATTTGTAAGTCAGGATATCTTCTTATTGGAGATGTAAAGTGACAATAATACTGTGCAGCTAATCCAAAGTGACCTACACATTCTGGTGCATAACGTGCTTGCATCATTGATCTTAATAATAATGTACTTACTATTGTCTCTTCTTTTTTTCCTTTAACTTGTTCTAATATACTTTGTAAAGTTTTTGGATTTACATCTTCACTCCAATTAATTTTATATCCTAAATTATATATAAATTCTTTAAATTTAACTAACTTTTCTTCATCTGG
Organism: Clostridium sp. ZBS15; assembly: GCF_023845705.1. Lineage (NCBI taxonomy): Bacteria > Bacillati > Bacillota > Clostridia > Eubacteriales > Clostridiaceae > Clostridium > Clostridium sp. ZBS15. Next base: position 106,498 of record NZ_JAMQHY010000040.1, on the reverse strand, counting down.
AGTTTCATGAACTCTGTATACAAAAGGAAGTTTGCTCCAGAACATATGCTCAGCAACTGTTTCATTACAAACTAGCATAAATTCTTCTATAATTTTATTAGCTATTTCACGTTCATATGGTTTTATATCTATTGGTTTTCCCATTTCATCTAAGATTATCTTTGATTCTTCAAAGTCAAAGTCAATGGCTCCTCTTTTCATTCTCTTACTTCTTAATATTAAGCAAAGTTCTTCCATTAACTTAAAATCATCACAAAGATAATCATATTTTTTTATTAATTCTTCATCATTATCTCTTAATATCTTAGTAACATCAGTATATGTCATTCTTTCACTTGTTTTAATAACACTTTCCATTATCTCATGATCTACAACTGTTCCTTTATTGTTTATTACCATAAAGCAACTTAATGCTAACCTATCAACCTTTGGATTTAATGAACATATCCCATTAGATAATTGTTTAGGTAGCATAGGAATAACTCTATCTATTAAATAAACAGATGTAGCTCTTTTCAAAGCTTCCTTATCTAATATATTATTTTCTCTAACATAATGAGTAACATCTGCAATGTGAACTCCTAATTTAAAGTTTCCATCTTCCAATTTTTCTATAGATACAGCATCATCTAAATCTTTAGCATCTTCTCCATCTATAGTTACCATTCTAAGATCTCTTAAATCTACTCTTCTTTTATATTCTTCAGGCTTTATAGTTTCTGGAATTTGTTCTGCAAATTTTAAAACTTTTTTACTGAATTCTTCTGGTAAACCAAATTTTCTTATAATTGTTAAAATGTCAATACCTTTATCGCCTTTTTTACCTAATACTTCTTTTATTAATCCTTCTGGACTTCTTTTTCTATCAGGCCATTTAGTTATTTCTACTATAACTACATCCCCATTTTCTGCTCCATTTCTATCCTTTTTAGAAATAAAAATATCTTGAGTAATTCTTGTATCTTCTGAAACAACAAACCCAAAGTTTTTATTATCTTCATATATTCCTACTATTTTAGTTGTATTTCTTTCAAGGATTTTATAAACTTCGCCTTCTCTTTTTTTAGTATTTGAGTTTTCTCTTGTTATTTGAACTTGTATTTTATCTCCATTTATTGCTCCATTCATACATGAACTTGGGATAAATACATCATTTTCTCCTTCTACATCCGGTATTAAAAATCCAAATCCCTTTGGATGTGCTTGAAGCCTTCCAGTAATTAAGCCTACACTCTCTTCTATTACTCCTACACTCTCTGCTATAATATATTTATTTTTTTGAGTACTTGAAATCAAGCCTTCATTTTCCATAATTTTTAATATCTTTTTGAAATCACCATATTCATGTGATTTTATATCAAAAACAAGAGCCAACTCTTCAATAGTCATTGGATTGTATGCAGGTTCTTTCATAAAACTTAATAATGTTTCTTTTATTGTCATGACACGTCCTCCTGTTATCTTAACTGATAGCAAATATTTCTATTATATTAAGTATATACTACCACAATAACATTTTATAATATATATTTTTTATAATTATCTTTAGTATTTGCTTATAAATTAAAATTTATTTGATTTTAAGAAAAAAAGACTGCAAATTATTAATTTGTAATTAAATTTAACTCTGTTTTAAATGTGTGTTGATATATGCAATAGGTAAA
>NZ_JAMQHY010000040.1:4787-104789 GCF_023845705.1 Clostridium sp. ZBS15 | reverse complement strand
TCTGCTAAAACAGAGCCTTAAATTTAATTTGCAATCTTTTTAATTTATTTTAAACTAATTATTTATTTAATAAATAGATTTATCAAAACTCCACCATATTTTAATATTACTGGTGCAAATACTACTGAAACTATTGTCATAAGTTTTATTAAAATATTCATAGATGGGCCAGAAGTATCTTTAAATGGATCTCCAACTGTATCTCCAACAACACCTGCTTTATGAGCATCACTGCCTTTTCCACCATGTACTCCACTTTCAATGTATTTCTTAGCATTATCCCATGCTCCACCAGCATTTGCCATCATAATTGCTAGCATAACGCCTGTAACTACGCCACCACCAATTAGACCTGCAAGAGCTTCTGCTCCTAATAATATCCCAACTAATAATGGTACTAATATAGCTAGTAATCCTGGAACAATCATTTCTTTTAATGCTGCATTGGTTGATATTTCAACACATTTTGAATAGTCAGGTTTTTGTGTTCCTTTTAATATTCTATCATCTTCTCTAAATTGTCTTCTTACTTCTTCAACCATTTGAGTTGCAGCTTTTCCTACAGATTCCATAGTTAATGCACCAAAAAGAAATGGCAACATACCACCAATTAAAACACCTACCAATGTCAATGGATTAAGTAAATTTATAGTTTCTAGATTTACTATTTGTGAATATGATGCGAAAAGTGCTAATGCTGTAAGTGCAGCTGAACCTATAGCAAAACCTTTACCTATAGCTGCTGTTGTATTACCAACAGAATCTAATTTATCAGTTATTTCTCTAATACTTTCGTCTAATTCACACATTTCTGCTATTCCACCAGCATTATCTGCTATTGGGCCATATGCATCAACTGCAACAGTTATAGCTGTTGTTGAAAGCATTCCTACAGCTGATAAAGCTATACCATATAATCCTAACGCAGTATCTTTTGCTCCACCTATTGCAAAAAATGATATTATTATGCCTATAACAATTAGTAATATAGGTATAACTGTTGATCTCATTCCAACTGATAATCCTGCTATAATATTTGTTGCAGCACCTGTCTCTGACTCATTTGCAATGAATTTAACTGACTTGTAATCAGCAGAAGTATAATATTCAGTAATTTTACCAATTAGTAGCCCTACAAGTAATCCAGCTATTACAGGTAAGAAAATTTTGTAGTTTCCAAGTAAAGATTTACAAGCTATAAATCCTACTATTAATACTATTACACCTGAAATTGTACTACCTAAATTTAAAGCTTTTTGTGGATTGTCTCCTTTATATGATTTTACAAATATAATTCCTATCAATGATGCCAAGATGCCTATTGACGATAAAACTAAAGGAAAAATTACTATTTCTTTTCCCCATGCACTAACCAATACAGCACCTAGTGTTATTGCAGATATAATTGAACCAACATAAGATTCAAACAAATCTGCGCCCATACCTGCAACGTCGCCAACATTATCACCAACATTATCAGCTATAACCGCTGGGTTTCTTGGATCATCTTCTGGAATGCCAGCTTCAACTTTACCAACTAAATCTGCTCCGACATCAGCTGCTTTGGTATAAATCCCACCACCAACTCTTGCAAATAAAGCAATAGAGGATGCACCTAATCCAAATCCAGTTATATACTCTACATTTAAATCAAATACAATTGAAAAAATACTTAATCCAATTATACCTAGTCCTACTACACATAATCCCATTACTGTTCCACCTGAAAAAGCAACTGATAGTGCTTCTTTTATTCCTGATTTCGCAGCTTCGGCTGTTCTAACATTAGATTTTACAGCTATTCTCATGCCAATATAACCTGCTATAATTGAAAATAGTGCACCAACAACAAATGCTATTGCTGTTTTATAATTTAAAAATACTAGTATAGCAATAGCAACTACTACTATAAACACACATAAGTAAGAATATTCCTTTCTTAAAAAAGCCATTGCGCCTTCTTCAATGTAACCAGAAATTTCAATCATTTTTTCATTTCCAGGGCTTTTTTTCAAGATATCCTTTGCTAAAAAAATGACAACAATAAGAGCAATAAAACCAGCAATTAATGAAACGTATAATAGATTCATACATTTCCTCCTTATATTTTATTGGTTTTCGTATATCATTTATTCTTATGTATAATTTTTGTATTTCATGACAACAAAATAATTTTATTTGTCTATTTAGTATACATTATTATATTATATGTCTATTAGTACAAAATCTTAGTTTCATATTTTATTTAAGTAAAGAACTCTTAATTTTAAGTTAAGCCTTTAGCATATAGACTTTTAGATTTTAAATATCTTATATTTTACTATACATAAAAAATCATTAAGGCTACTTTATCATAATTCCTTTTACATATTTTATATTCGTATTCTTTAATGTAATTATTTTTATTTTAATCTATATTTATATATATGCAATAGGTTAAATATCATTGCAATTTAACTTTTGCAATTCTTAATCATATATTGTTATATTTACTGATTTTATAATTTTCTAAAAAAATAAAAGTAAGGACTACTNNAGTAGTCCTTACTTTTATTTCATAAAGTTTAATATTAATGTATTAAGTGCAAATAATGCTGTAAAAATCCAAGTTAATCTTACAAGCATTACTTCCTTAGTTCTTGCTTTATTTTTTGAAAAGAATGTATCTTTTGATCCACCTTGTATTAATCCACTTAAAGCATCAGCTTTACTAGGTTGCATAAATATAGTTACTACTATTAATAAACCTAATAGTACTTCTACACCCATTAACATACTTCGCATAGGTAATCCCTCCTATATAGTTAACTCGTTACAAATAATATATCTATTAAAATTGTAACATAACATTTATTTTATTACAACTTTTCATTAATGTAAAGCTTCTAAATTTATACAGAATAAATCTTTTCAAATCCAAATTTCTAATATATAAATAATACTTAATTCCTGTTGGTATTGCCATTATTTGAATTAACATCTTCTAGAAATCATAAAACTAAAAAACAGCTACAAATTGCAGCCGTTTTTTAGTTTTGTTAGATGCTATATATCTTATTTCGTTTTATAAATTTATTTTTTTATATTAAAAAATGCTTTTCTTCCTCTATATTCAGCTACATCTTCTAACTCTTCTTCTATTCTTAACAATTGATTGTATTTTGCAACTCTTTCAGATCTAGCTGGTGCACCTGTTTTTATTTGACCTGCATTAACTGCAACAACTAAATCAGCAATTGTTGTATCTTCTGTTTCTCCTGATCTATGAGAAATAACAGCAGTATATCCTGCTCTATTAGCCATTTCTATTGCATTTAAAGTTTCAGTTAAAGTACCAATTTGATTTAACTTTATAAGAATTGAATTACCTGCACCAAGCTCTATTCCCTTTTCTAATCTTTCAGTGTTAGTAACAAATAAATCATCACCTACTAATTGAACTTTCTTTCCTAGTCTTTCAGTTAATAATTTCCATCCATCCCAATCTTCTTCTGCCATACCATCTTCAATTGAGATTATTGGATATTTATTTACCCAATCTTCAAAGAAGTCAACCATTTCAGCTGATGTTAATGTTTTTCCTTCATTTTCTAATACATATTTTCCATCTTTATAATATTCAGATGATGCTGCATCTATTGCAATAAATATATCTTCTCCTGCTTTATATCCTGCTTTTGTTATTGCTTCTATGATTACATCAATAGCTTCTGCATTTGATTTTAAATTAGGTGCAAATCCACCTTCATCACCAAGACCAGTAGCATATCCTTTATCTTTAAGAGTGTTCTTTAATGTATGATATACTTCAGCACACATTCTTAATGCATCACTAAAACTTGTCGCTCCCACTGGCATAATCATAAATTCTTGCAAATCTACTGAATTATCAGCATGAGATCCTCCATTTATTATGTTCATCATAGGTACTGGTAGTACTTTTGCATTTACACCACCAACATATTTATATAAAGATAATCCTAATGCATTAGCAGCAGCATTTGCAACAGCTAATGACACTCCTAAAATTGCATTAGCACCTAATTTTCCTTTATTATTAGTTCCATCTAATTCTATAAGCATTTTATCTATATATGGTTGATCAAATACATTACAACCTACTAAAGCTTCAGCAATTGTTTCGTTAACATTTTGTACTGCGGTTAATACACCCTTACCTAAGTAGTTAGCTTTATCTCCATCTCTTAGTTCTACAGCTTCATACATACCAGTTGAAGCACCTGATGGTACAGCAGCTCTTCCCATTGTTCCATCTTCAAGATATACCTCTACTTCTACAGTTGGAAAACATCTTGAGTCTAATATTTGTCTTGCAACAACGTCTATTATTTCTAAGTAATCGTTCATTTAATTACCCTCCTTTGAATTATATAAAGTTATTTGATAATGTTTATCAATATCATTTTAATATATAAAACATAAAATGAAAAGATTTTTTTTAATTACCTTAATATTATTGCTAATATTCAACCCTAATATTCAAAAAACATTTTTAAATATTTTTTCCACTAATCTACGTTTTAAGATGTGTTAATATATTAAATTACTCTATCCACTTTGCTTATGCATATATCAACATCCTTCTAAAATACAACCTTATATTTTAAAGTTTATTTTGGTACATATAGGAGTTATAAGTCATAATTTGTTAGTAAACAATATTATAGGAGCTTGTATCTATATGATTACATTATCAGCTATTCACTGGGTCTACTTAGTATTTATAGGATTAATCTTACTGTCTGTTATACTAAAAAAAGATATTTCAATTATATGTATAATAGGAATATTAGTAATATCATTTATGATTAAATTTTCCATTTCAGAATCTATTATGTCTGTTTTCAATGGTTTTCTTTATGCAATCAAAGAATTACTTCCTATAATACTCATAATTTCCGTAATTACTGCTCTTAGTAATCTTCTTTCTGTAACTGGAATAAATGAAGTTATGATTTCTCCTTTAGCTAAATTAATAAAAAATAAAGTATTAGCGTATTGGATTATTGGTATTTCAATGATGATAATTTCATGGTTTTTCTGGCCTTCTCCAGCCGTAGCACTAATTGGAGCTATTTTAGTTCCAGTAGCAGCAAAAGCAGGCTTACCTAAATTAGGTGCTGCAATTGCTATGAATATATTTGGACATGGTATTGCTTTATCAAGTGATATCATAATACAAGGTGCTCCAAAAATAACTTGTGACGCTGCTGGCATAGCTATTAATGAGTTTATGCCATCAATAATAATTCTAGAGTTAGTTATGGGATTTACTACAAGTATTTTAGCTTTTTATTTTATAATGAAAGATATTAAAAATAATAACCTTAATTCAATAAGTGATAGTACAGATTTAGAAACGGATTTTAAAGAGGATTTTAAAGATAATATATCTAATTGGAAGAAAAGATTTTTAGCTTTTCTAGTGTTATTTTCTTATGCACTAGATGTTACTTTTATGTTTTTACTATCTATTAAAGGTGAGAATGCAACTTCATTAATTGGTGGAACCACTTTATTTTTATTACTTATAATCTTTTTAAGTATATTTAAAGATATAAAAAAAACTCAACTAACATCTTACTTAATAGATGGTTTTCAGTTTGCATTTAAAGTTTTTGGTGCTGTAATTCCTATTGCTACATTTTTTTATTTGGGTGGTAGTGGTTTTGAACAAATTATAGGACATTCCTTATCTAATAACTCTCAAGGAATAATTAATGATTTAGGTGTTGCTCTTTCCAATGCTGTTCCTTTAAATAAAATCATTGCAACATTTACCGTTTCTGGTGTTGGAATATTAACTGGATTAGATGGTTCCGGTTTCTCTGGTCTCTCCCTTGTTGGTTCATCAACTAGGTTATTCTCTTCATCTCTAGCGCTAAACTCATCTCCATTAGCAGCTTTAGGTCAAATCTGTACAATTTGGATTGGTGGTGGAACTTTAATACCCTGGGCATTAATTCCTGTTGCTGCCGTCTGTAAAGTATCCCCATTTGAGCTAGCAAGAAAAAACTTTCTTCCTGTTACAATAGGATTAATTACAACTATGCTGTTTGCTTTAATTTTTCTAATCTAAAAATAAGACTATGTTTTAAAATAAAAATTACCGTTAATCTAAATGATTATATTATCAGTTAGATTAACGGCCTTAATTTTTTTATTTTTCATTGTCAAAATACCTGTCGAATTTAATGCTCCATTGATTTGCTTTGTTTTTATCTATTTCCTTAATGCCCTCAAGAAATTCATCTAAAACACCAATTCTTTTTAGTCCTTTCATTAAGTGTCTTGGATAATCTACTTTTCTAGAATATGCTTTTTTAGGATCAATTATCATTAGCTTTTCATCTTCAGATACAAATATATCCTTACATCTAGTATCAAGTTTAGTAAATTTAAGTTTTTTAAACTCTGTTAACAAATTATATATCTTTTTTATTAATTTTTTACTTAAACCATTTTTCTTAATATAGTAATCTAATCTTTCTCCATCAACTATTTCTCTTACTACATATAGTTTACCTCTTTTATAAAGTCTAGGAAAATATTTTGAACCATTTGTTCTATACAATATACCTCCCTCATCCTTACATACTTTTTGTGTCAAGAAAATTTTTACCACTTTATTTCCTGGTAATTCATAAACTATTCCGTTATTTCCTTGACCAAGATATTTCCCTTCTTTAAATAATTTTTCTGTCTTTTCATCAAAATCAGCAGAATAAGCAAAATTTCTTTTCATTTCATCAACCCTAAGCCTTTTTTATAAATATATTATATAAATTCTAACTTTATGCAAATAAAAAAATCTCTCTCAACTAAAAAAGCTTTCTATAATGAGGTTTTATCATATTTAATAGTAAAAATTTTCTATAATTTTATGTACAAAAAAGAGCTTAATAAGTTATACTTACTAAACTCTTTTAAAGATCATTTATTATTTAGTTGTCACTAAATTTTCCCCTGTCATTTCAACAGGAACTTCTAGTCCTAATTGATTTAACATTGTTGGAGCTATATCTGCTAGCTTACCATCTTTTATAGTTTTTCCTTCTGTGTTATTTGCAACCCAAACAAAAGGTACTGGATCTATTGTATGAGCTGTAAATGGATTTCCTGTTGAGAAGTCTATCATAGTTTCAGCATTACCGTGGTCAGCTGTTATGAATAAACATCCATCTTTTTCTAACATTTTGTTAGCAATTTTTCCTAAGCATTCATCAACAGATTCTATAGCTTTAACAGCTGCTGGAATAACCCCTGTATGTCCAACCATATCTGGATTTGCAAAGTTTAAAATTACCATATCATATTTATCTGAATCTAATCTATTTAATAGTTCATCAGTTACTTCGTATGCACTCATTTCTGGTTTTAAATCATATGTAGCAACTTTAGGTGATGGAATAACAACTCTTTCTTCACCTGGATTTTCTTTTTCAACTCCACCGTTAAAGAAGAATGTAACATGAGCATATTTTTCAGTCTCAGCAATTCTCAATTGATTTAATCCTTTTGAACTTACATATTCTCCAAGAGTATTAGCTAAAGTTTGAGGCTTATAAGCTACTTCAACACCTTCTAAAGTTTTGTCATATTGAGTCATTGTTACAAAAGTAAGATTTAAAGTTTCTCTCTTAAATCCATCAAATACTTTATCATTAATAGCTCTAGTTATTTCTCTTGCTCTATCTGGTCTAAAGTTAAAGAATATAACTGAATCTCCATTCTTTATTGTTGCTGTTGGAGCTCCATTTTCTAAAACTACTGTTGGTAAAACAAATTCATCAGTTTTATTATCATGGTAAGATTTTTCCATTGCTTCTACTGCACTATTAGCAGTTTCACCTTTACCTAATACTAATGCATTATAAGCAAGTTCTACTCTTTCCCATCTGTTGTCTCTATCCATAGCATAATATCTACCACTTATAGTAGCTATTTTACCTACGCCAACTTCAGCCATCATAGCTTCAGTTTTTTCTACAAATTCTTTACCTGATGATGGTGCAACGTCTCTACCATCCATAAATGCATGAACATATACATTTTGAATTCCTTCTTTTTTAGCGAATTCTAAAAGGCCTCTTAAATGTTCTATGTGTGAATGTACTCCACCATCTGATAACAATCCCATTAAATGTAATGTAGAATTATTCTTTTTAGCATTAGCCATAGCTTTCATTAAAGATTCATTTTCAAAGAAATCTCCATCTTTAATAGCTTTAGTAATTCTAGTTAATTCTTGATATACTATTCTACCAGAACCAATATTTAAATGACCTACTTCTGAATTTCCCATTTGTCCTTCTGGTAATCCAACTTCTAATCCACTTGCTTGTAATTGTGATGCTGGATAATTTTTTACTAATCTATCAAAATTAGGTTTTTTAGCTAAGCTTACAGCATTTCCTTCAGATTTTGGTGCTATTCCAAAACCATCTAATATCATTAACATAACCGGTCTTTTTGACATATTCCTATCCCTCCAGATTTATTATTAAAATATCATAATATACTAATATTATCTTTTATTCTCTATATTTTTAACCATTTTAATTATATTATTTTTTTAGATGTATTGCAACTTATAAAACTGTGAAGATTATATCTCCTTTAATGTATATCCTCAATAATATATATACTAAATTCTTTATGTAAAAGTTGAATTCATTATGTTTTATTTAAAATCTATTTTTTTTGTATAAGGCAAAAAGAGTCAAGTCTAAAAACAAATCTTAAAACTCATTTTAGATTTAACTCTATTCTATTAATCTATTAAGACTATAAACTGCCATAATACTTAGTTACTATATCATTCCAATTTTCTAATATACAATCTGTAATTTCAGGATCATACATTACTCCTCTATTTGTTAAAATTTCTTTAAAACATTCTTTATCACTTATTAAATCTCTATATGGTCTATTGCTCTTCATCGCATCTATAGAATCACAAATTGCTATTATTCTAGATCCTAATGGTATTTCATTTTTCTTTAAACCCTTAGGATACCCCTTTCCATCCCATCGTTCATGATGATGTAATACTATATAAGATATATTTTTCAAGCTCTTTGCTTTACTCAAAATTTTATACCCTATTTCAGGGTGTTTTTTCATCATTTGCCACTCTTCAAAATCTAATCTACCTTTTTTATTTAAAACATTATCTGAAACTCCTATCTTTCCTATATCATGCAAATGAGCAGCTATATGATACATTTCTAAAGTTTCCTCTGACAAATTCAAATGCTGACATAATTTATATGTCATATCACTTACTCTTGTAGAATGCCCTGATGTATATAAGTCTCGAGCTTCTAATGCTGCAACCATGCTCTCTATTATGTCATGATATATTATACCTTCATTTATTATTGACATTTTTATTACCTCTTTATTTAAATTTAACATGTTAATATTTACTAATATATTATCATATTATTCTTGTGTATTAAATAATTATTTTGATAATCATTATCATTTTTATTCAACATTTATATAACATTGTTTTATTATTTCAATAAATATTTTTTAAAAATTTATCTTACTTAATAAAATTTTTGCTATTTTTTGATTATTAATTATGTCTACTGTATAATATAGATCGATAAGGAATAATTGTTTTTTCTTGTTGAATTTTACAAAAATTAAATAAAAGGGAGCTTTTTTTATATGAAAAATACTAACTTATCTAATGTAAAGTTAACGGATGTAATAAATGTAGATACACTTCAAAAAATTTTAGATGCATTTTCAGATACTACTGGAATTTCAACAGTAGCTGTTGATCTTGACGGTCCTGTTACGAAAATGACTAAACCATCAAGGTTTTGTATGAATCTAACCCGAGGTACTTCTGAAGGGTTAAAAAGATGTAATGAATGTGATATTAAAGGTGGACTTAAATCTGGAAAATCAAAAAAACCTACTGTTTATTATTGTCATGCTGGATTAATGGATTTTGCTGCTCCAATTTTAATAGGAAATATTCAAATTGGTTCTTTAGTTGGTGGTCAAGTTTTGCCTCAAGCCCCTAAAGAAGATAAAATTAGAATAGTAGCAAAAGAAATAGGAATTAACGAAGATGAGTATATTGATGCAGTTAGAGAAATAAGAGTTCTTTCAAAAGAATCAATTGAAGCTGCTGCGAATTTACTTTTTATAATAGCTAATACTCTTTCAGATGTTGGATATCAAAAATATATAGGTAAGGATTTAACTAAAAAATTATTTGAAGTTTCTCATAATATATACGAAAGAATCACTGAAGTTGAAAGTTATGTGAATAAAGTCAATGAAATAAATAGTAATCTAGTAAATAGGTTTAACACATTAATTACTTCAGCTAATATTTCTGCTGATCAAGTAGAAGAAATTGATCAAGTTGCAAAATACATAAATAATGTTTCTTCACAGACTAATTTATTAGGACTTAATGCTTCAATAGAAGCTTCTAGAGCTAAAGAATTTGGTGCTGGATTTGGTGTTATTGCACAAGAAATAAGAAAATTATCTAATATGAATAGTGAACAATCTAAAAAAATAGGCACTGTTCTTCATAGTGTAAAAGATTCTATTTTTAATATGAGTGAGCAAATTCAGGATACTAACGAAAATGTTAATGAAAATGTTGAAGCTTTAAATCAAATTATTAATTCCATTTTCGAGCTTCATAAAGATGCAGAACTTCTTGAAACTTTTGGAAATAAACTATCCGATTTAAATAATAAGTAATAATTTATTTAAACACAAAATTTCATAAATTATTATAGGATTTCTAAATGTACATAATTTCTTAAAAACAAAAAAGGCTATGATTAAATCATAGCCTTTTATTGTTCTTAGTAGTTAACTATTCCAGAAAAATCTTCTGCTTTTAAGCTAGCTCCACCAACTAATGCTCCATCTATATCAGACATAGCCATTTGTTCAGTGATTGTGTTTGGTTTAACTGATCCACCGTATTGAATTCTTACTTTATCAGCAACTTCTTTACCGTACATTTCTACTACAACATTTCTGATTGCTAATATTGTTTCATTAGCTTGTTCCTTAGTAGCAGTTTTACCAGTTCCAATAGCCCAGATTGGTTCATAAGCTATAACAACTTTTTCAGCTTGTTCTTTAGTTAATCCAGCAATATCAACTTTAATTTGGCAAGCGATAAAGTTATTAGTAACTCCGCTTTCTCTTTGTTCTAAAGTTTCTCCACAACAAACTATTGGAGTAATATTGTGAGCAAATGCTGCTTTAACCTTTTTATTTATTGCTTCATCAGTTTCATTGAAGTATTCTCTTCTTTCACTGTGTCCTAAAACAACATATTCAATTCCCATAGCTTCTAACATTCCTGGAGCAACTTCTCCTGTAAATGCGCCACTTTCTTCAAAGTGCATGTTTTGAGCTGCAACTTTTATGTTTGATCCAGCTGTTGCTTTTTTAACAGCATCTAAACATACAAATGTAGGACATACAACTACATCACAAGTAGCATCCTTAACTAATGGTTTTAATTCTTCTACAACTTTAACTGCTTCATCAACAGTTTTATTCATTTTCCAATTTCCTGCAATAATTGCTTTTCTCATCGTTTTCACCTCATAATAAATTATAATAAAACATAAAGTTTTAAATTTCTATAATAACTAATTCTACATAGTAAGGTAAAACTCCTTTAAGAAGTTTTACCATTTATCAACTTATTTAATATTAGTCGTTTAATGCAGATATACCAGGTAACACTTTACCTTCTAAGAATTCAAGTGATGCTCCACCACCAGTTGAGATATGAGTCATCTTATCTCCGAATCCTAATATGTTAACAGCAGCTGCTGAATCTCCACCACCAATTATAGTAGTTGCATTTGAATCCGCCATTGCTTTAGCTACTGCAATAGTTCCTTTATTGAAGTTTTCAAATTCGAATACTCCCATTGGTCCATTCCAAATTACAGTCTTAGCATCTTTAATAGCATCAGCATATAATATTTCTGTCTTTGGTCCAATATCTAACCCCATGTTTCCAGCTGGAATATTTTGATCTTCTGTTACTGTAGCTTCAACATCTTTGAATTCTGCAGCAACTCTATGATCTACTGGTAATAAGAATTTAACACCTTTTTCTTCTGCTTTAGCTATCATTTCTTTAGCATAGTCAAGTCTATCTTCTTCAACTAATGAAGTTCCGATTTCATATCCTTGAGCTTTTAAGAATGTATAAGCCATTCCTCCACCGATTATAATAGTATCAACTTTATCTAACAGATTGTTGATAACAGCTATTTTATCAGAAACCTTAGCTCCACCTAATATAGCAACGAAAGGTTTTTCTGGAGTTTCAACTGCATTTCCTAAGAACTTTAATTCTTTTTGAATTAAGTATCCACATACAGCAGTATCAATATAATCAGTTACACCAACTGTTGAACAGTGAGCTCTGTGAGCAGTACCAAATGCATCATTAACAAAAATTTCAGCAAGTGATGCTAATTCTTTAGAGAATTCTTCACCATTCTTAGTTTCTTCTTTTCTATATCTAGTATTTTCAAGTAATACTACATCTCCATCTTTCATTTCAGCAACTGCTGCTTTAGCATTTTCGCCTACAACATTGTTATCTGGAGCGAATTTAACTTCTTTTCCAAGCATTTCACTTAATCTTTTAGCAACTGGTGCTAAAGTTAATTCTGGTTTTGGTTCTCCCTTTGGTTTACCCATATGTGAGCAAAGGATAACTTTTGCTCCATTATCAACTAAGTACTTTATTGTAGGAAGAGCTCCGTTTAATCTGTTTTCATCAGTTATAACACCATCTTTTAATGGTACATTAAAATCACATCTAACTAAGACTTTTTTTCCTTTTACTTGAATATCTTCAATTGTCTTTTTGTTAAAATTCATCTTGTTCACCTCTAATTATTAAATTTTTCAATATTTTAAAATAGTCTGGCCTTATAGCCTTATACTACAAAACCAGACTTATTTATAATTTTAATTACTTTAACTAAAAGCTCAAATTACTTTAAGAATTTAGCGAAGTATTTGATTGTTCTAACCATTTGGCTAGTGTATGAATTTTCGTTGTCATACCATGAAACAACTTGAACTTGGTATGTGTCTTCATCAACTTTAGCTACCATAGTTTGAGTTGCATCAAATAATGATCCAAATCTGATTCCTACGATATCAGAAGATACTAATTCTTCTTCAGTGTATCCAAATGATTCGTTAGAAGCAGCTTTCATAGCAGCATTTACGCTTTCAACTGTAATGTCTTTTCCTTTAACTACAGCAACTAAGATTGTAGTTGAACCAGTTGGAACTGGAACTCTTTGTGCAGATCCAATTAACTTACCGTTTAATTCTGGGATAACTAATCCGATAGCTTTAGCAGCACCAGTTGAGTTAGGAACGATATTTACAGCAGCAGCTCTTGCTCTTCTGAAATCTCCCTTTCTGTGTGGTCCGTCTAATACCATTTGGTCTCCAGTGTAAGCATGGATAGTTGACATAATACCAGTTTGAATTGGTGCTAAGTTATTAAGTGCTTGAGCCATTGGAGCTAAACAGTTAGTTGTACAAGAAGCTGCAGATATTATGTTATCTTCAGCAGTTAAGATATCTTGGTTAACGTTGAATACAACTGTTGGAAGGTCGTTTCCAGCTGGAGCTGATATAACAACTTTCTTAGCACCTGCATCAATATGAGCTTGAGATTTAGCTTTTGATACATAGAATCCAGTACATTCAAGTACTACATCTACACCAAGATCTCCCCAAGGAAGTTTTGAAGCATCAGCTTCAGCATAGATTTTGATTTCTTTTCCGTTAACAACGATTCCGTCTTCTTTAACTTCTACAGATTCTTCGTATCTACCTTGTGATGAATCATATTTTAATAAGTGAGCTAACATTTTAGGATCTGTTAAGTCGTTGATTGCAACCACTTCATATCCTTCTGCTCCAAACATTTGTCTAAATGCAAGACGTCCAATACGTCCAAAACCATTAATTGCTACTTTTACATTTGCCATTAAAATTACCTCCTAAAATAATGCTTTTTATAAAAAATAAATTTTACAAACTAAATTAATTTTATACATAAATTAACGATTTAATGTTTCTAGTATTTTTTTACCAGTTTCTTCGTCTGTGACTAAGATACCATTAATATCATTAAATTCTGTCGATATTATTGAATCTATTTTATTCTTTCCACCTGCTACTGCAATATGTGTTTTTATTTTTCTTGCTTCATTAATTTTTATTCCAATTGAGGTAGCTTCTGATATAATTTGGGATTTTTTGGTAAAGTAACATCCAAATGCTTCCCCAACCGCACCACTGTCTATAAGATTTTGGATTTTCGTTTCCGAAACCCCTCTTTTTTTAGCCATTTGTACAGCATTACCTATTCCATACATCAGTATATCAGCTTTATGTAAAGTATCTACTACTGTTTTTATTTCTTCTTCTTTAAGTAATGTATCTAATACATCTAAACTTAAATTTTCTGAAACATGTAACATTTTATAACTACCATTTAGCTTTTTTGCTAATAAAGCGGCTAAGGTATTGGCTTGAGTTTCTACATTCTTTCCTACTCCACCTCTTGCAGGTACTACTTGAATATTAGATAAATTATTTATTTTAGGAAATTCTTCTACCACTGCTTTTAATGTGCTTCCACCAGTTAATGCAATTATATCATTGCTAACTAATACATTTTTCACATAATGAGCACAAGCTTTTCCTAAATCTTTTAAAATTGAAGGATTATTATCTAAATCTCCCGGAACTATAATTACTTTCTTTAAATTAAGACTTTTTCTTAATTCTTCTTCTAGTTCTGAAAGTCCTTTTATTTCATGAATAAAATCCTTTAATTTATTTAGTATATTTTCACCTTCTTCAGTGACAGTCATTCCTGGAGTATTTATTTCTATTAAACCCTGCGAGCTCAAAAAACTTACTTCATTTCTTACCACTCTCTCACCAATCTTCAATTCATTGGCAAGAACTCTTCTACCTATTGGTTGATTATAGTATATAGTTCTCAGTACATTGTATCTCTTTTCTAATGTTTCAACAAGTTCAGGAACTATTTTTTTCTGTAACTCTAATATTTCATGCAACATAAACACTCCCTTGGTCTTTATGCGTCCCATGCACTTAAATCATGTCCCACAAATATTATTATAAAACACCTTATGAAATTTTTAAAGGCTTTAATTGAATTTTTTTTATATATTTTAAAAGTTGATTATATTAATAGTGAATTTTTAACACTTTTAAATATATTAAACATATAAATACTTAATTAATACTTAGAGATTAAATTTATCTTTCATAATCTCTAAATATTAATTCTTTAATACTTAGATTCTCTTTCTTTTTGATGAAGATTTAATGCCTAATTCTTCTCTATATTTTGCCACAGTTCTTCTAGAAATATTTATATTTTCTTTATTTAATATTTCAGAAATAATTTGATCTGAAAAAGGTTTGGATTTATTCTCTTTTTCTATTATCTTTTTTATTTCATTTTTTATCGTATTTGTAGCTATATCTCCTTCATTACTTAAAGAAAATCCACTCTCAAACAATGCTTTTATCTTTATTGTTCCATAACTAGTAAGCACATATTTATCTTTTATAGCTCTGCTTACTGTAGATTCATGCATTCCTATGTCTTCCGCAACTTCTTTTAAAGTTAAAGGTTTTATATAATCATAACCTTTATCAAAAAACTCTTTTTGTTTATTTAATAAACATTTTAAAACATTATATAAAGTGCTTTTTCTTTGTTCAATAGACTTTATTAGAAACATTGCTTTATTAATTTTTTCTTTAACATAACACACAGTTTCCTCATCTATATTTTTTTCTAAAACATTTTTATAAGTTTTATTTATAGTAAGTTTAGGTAATACGTTGTCATTCATTATAATGAAATATTCTTTTTCTATTTTTTTAATTTCAGCATCTGGTATTATATAACTTACTTGTTCTCCTGTATAAAATCCCCTAGATGGTTTTGGCTCTAATTTTTTAATTAAATCTCCATATCTTTGAGCTTCTTTAGGATTTATTCTTAAATCTTCACCTACAAGCTTATATTTATTATCTGCTATATTTCCTAAATGATTCTTTATTATTTTTTCCATAATATCATCTAATATACTTAATTTTTTGCTTTGAATCATTAGACACTCTTCTATATTCCTAGCACCTATACCATATGGCTCCAAATCTTGTACAATTTTTAATGCTTGTTCTACTTTAGTTTGACTTATATTAAGTTCATTGCTTATTTGAGTTGTTGATATTTCCAAATAACCTCTATTATCTAAGGATTCTATGATATATTTTGATACTACTACTAAATATGGATCAATATTTAGTTCAATTAATTGTTCTTGTAAAAACTCATTTAAAGATTTGCTCTTTTCAATATAATTCCAAGGTGTAGAATCTATTTCTTTATTATTTACATAATTATTATCAACTTCATTCTTATAATTATTAGATTCTAATTCCTTTATTAAATTTTTGTAATCATATTTATCTTTTGAAGTATTATTTTCTATGCCTTTATCTAGTTCATTAATTTCTAATATTGGATTTTCAGCATATTCATTATCGATAAACTCCCTTAAGTCATGCATAGACATTTGCAAAAGTTTTATCGACTGTTGCATACTTTGAGTTAATACAAGTTTTTGATCCTGGGTAATTTTCATACCATAATCTAATTTCATAAGCATCCTCTTTTCCTCATACCATTATAATAAAATTATTGAAACCCTTTTCTGAATATTGCTATTTTTATGCATATTGCTCTATAAATAGTATACTCTGATTTTGTTAATTAAAGCAAGTCATCTAAATATACACTATAAAGTATATTATAAAATAAAAGTTTAATGATAAAAATAATAAAAACCATGATTCAAACAAATTTAATAACTTTTTGTTTAAATCATAGCCTTTTATTATTTTGCCTATATTTTAATATGTGTTAATCTATGTAATAGGCAAAGTGGCATTGTTATTGTACTTTAAAAATAGTTATGTAAGTATTATTATATTTACTGCTTGTCTCGTTTTTTATATTGGGAGCAAGCTAAAATGGTACTATAGTTATTATTTTATTTAGTTAAATATACTAGTCCACAACAATTAGGTCCTGAATGAATACATACACTAGATCCTAATGGACATTCAGTATAGTTCATATTATTTTCTTGTAAGTATTCTAAAAGAGCTGCTTTAATTTCTACATTTTTGGCATCAACTAGTAATATTGGGACATCCTCATCTAATTGTGCTTCTTCTAATTCTGAAATTATTTTTTTAATAACCTTTTTGTTTCCTCTTATTTTATCTTTAACAGACATTAATCCATCTTTTATATCTAAGATTAATTTTATTCCAAATATGCTACCAACCATTCCAGCGGTTTTAGATATTCTTCCACCTCTTATAAGATATTCCAATGATTCAAAGCACATTAATGTTTTTATATTGTACTTAGCTGAATCAATCTCTTTAAATACATTTTCCAAACTATTTCCCTTATCTAAAAGTATAGATGCTTTTAGAACTAAAATCCCTAATGCTGGTGCTATATTTTGAGAATCCACCACCATTATATTATCACTTTCTAATGTATTTTTAGCTATACATGCAGATTGGTATGTTCCACTCATAGCAGAAGACATATGAATTGAAAGTATTTTATATCCATCATCTAAATATTTTTTATATGTTTCTACAAATCTACTAGGAATAACTTGACCTGTAGTAGGTAAAATATTATCTCTTTCTATTTTTTCAAAAACTTTAGATGGAGTTATTTCAACTCCATCTAAATAACTTTCTTCTTTAAAATTTATTAAAACTGGTAAAACTTCTATATCATACTTTTCATATATTTCTTTTGGTAAATCAGCAGTACTATCTGTGATAATTTTTATCTTCTCCATTTGCCTCATTCCCTTCTCCTATTTCATGTTTGGAAATCCAAATTGTCTTAAAGCTTCATACGCAACTATTGACACAGTATTAGATAAGTTTAAACTTCTAGTACTTGATTGAATCATTGGTATTCTCATACCAGTAATTACTTCATGGATTTCTTCTGGTACACCACTTGATTCCCTTCCAAACATTATAAAATCACCCTTTTGAAATGAAATTTCATTGTAATAATCTCCAGCATGAGTGCTTGATAAAAATATTCTTTCATTCTTGTATTTTTCCATAAATGCTTCATAGCTTTCATGAATTTCTAGGTTTAAATATTTCCAATAATCTAATCCTGCTCTTCTTACATGCTTTTCATCTATATCAAATCCTAACGGTTTTATTAAATGTAGCTTACTATCTGTAAGTACACAGGTTCTTGCTATATTCCCAGTATTTTGCGGAATTTCTGGTTGATATAATACTATATTTAAATTCAAAAGATCACCTTCTCTAATTACTTACTGTTGTTACCATCAGTATAATTAAAAAGTATACTATATGGTTTATTAACTGTCTAGTCGTAGCTTACTTAAGTTAAATTAAAATGAAAGTTACTAAAAATAGTTTACATAACAAAAATAAAAGGTACTAAAAGTACCTTTTATTTTTTCACTATTGAGCTACTGGTGGAGCTACTGAATCTTGTGATACAGGCGGTGTTACTGGTGGATTTGCAGGTGGAACAACACCTGGAGTTTGTTCTGTAGCTGCTGGTGGGACTAACGGTTGTGTTCCTTTTTTAACAACTATATCAACAGCTGTATAATAATCATTTGATATTAACTCTTTATTTGTTTGAACACCATTTTCATATGTTAATTGATAAGAATTAGTTTTATAACCTGTCATTCCACCACTTTCTGTAACCTCTTGTCCTTCTGGCAAAGTTGCATCTTCTACTACTTTTACAGTCGGTTCTATGGTCTGAATTATTTCATTTTCCATATCATAAGTTTTGCCTCCCAATGCAGAAACATCACCATATATATTATAAGTCATAACTTTATTGTATGTACTTCCTTGTATATAAATTGGAGAATCATAAGTATTTTTAAACTTGTAATCTATATCCCCATAAGAAACAGTTGCATCTAGTCCAGGTTTTGCATAACCTACAGACATGGAATGATTTCTTCTTTCTACCGCTCTTATATTAGCATGCATTACCGCTCTATAAAGCGCTGTTGATACTTGGCATATGCCTCCACCTATTCCTGGCTCTACCTTATTACCAACATAAGTTGCTGCTTCTTTATACCCTCTTTCCACTGTTCTAGGACCAACAACTTCATTGAAACTAAATACATCTCCTGGCATTAAAATCACTCCATTTATGGCTTTAGTTGCAAGATCTATATTAGCACTTCTTCCTTCAGATGACGTACCATAATTTGAAGAATATGAACCAATAATTCCATTTATTTTTGATAAATCCTTACTTGTAATTTTAGGTTGTACCGTTTCTAAATCCATTGAAACTACAATTTCTTCATTTATATGTCCTGTTATAATTTCTTTTAATTTTTTATCAAATTCATCCATATTTATACTTTTACCAACAACTTCGTCTACAATACTGAACCCGTTCCCATTAATTGAAAGAGTCGCATCTTTAGGCTCATCTTCAACTTTACTTTTCACCATTTCTTCATAAGCTTTTAATTTCTCTTCATCATATGATAAATTTAAATCAATTTCATGCTTATCTTTCCCCTTATTCTTTATGTAAGAATATTTTTTTAATACCGAATCATTTTTTCCAAAATTCATAGCATCATTTATCACATTATCAATATCATAAACTGGAGATATGTCCGAATATAAAAGCTCAAATTCTGACTCACCTATTTTTATAGATACTTTTTTATCTCCTATTTTTCCTTGAAGCTCTTGAATTAATTTTTCTCTTGCTTCTTCTTTTGTCATTCCTCCAATGTTCACATCTTGCACTGCAACACCTAAATATATCTTATTATTCCATTCTTCCACTATTTTATTAATAGATAAAAAATATCCAGTAAATAATGCCGAAATAATTACTATAAATGCACATATTCCTATTATTATTCTCTTTTTCTTTTTATTACTTGATATTTTTCTAAGGACTTTCCCCCTTTTTCCATTCTCTCCGTTCACATTTATTCCCCTTTCAATAAATATACTGAATTAACAGTTTAACACTATTAACATTTTTATAAAAAATTACATGTTCTAAACATAATTGCAAGTTTTATTATATCACATTATTTCTTATATTTAATAAGAATATTATCGTATAATTTACATAAAAATAAAGGTATCTTTTCATAAAATTAAGATACCTTTATCTTATATTTTATTTATAATTTAACTTTAGCTCTAGTTTTAGATGTTTCGCCATCATAATCAAATGCTTCAATTGTGATATTTATAGGATTCCCTTTAGGAATTTCTAGTTTATTTTTATCTATAACATATTTGGTTGCATTCTCATCTACAGTTGCTATCCAATAATTATTTACAAATATATTATATCCTAGCAAATCTATATCGGGTACCCTATTCCATGAAAGATATATATTATTTCCATTCATGCTGGCTTTAAATCCAGTCACATCATAAGGTTGAGTTAATAACCTTATATTATCAGGTCCCCAATTAGCATCTACTGGATTTCCTACTCCCATTACCTTTTGATCTTCGCTAAATTGCCAAATTCTCCATCTAGTCCATCCTCCAATATCAGGTGGATAAGGCGGATTAATTGGAACTTTTGTATACATAGCGATCCATAATGGCATGTTTTTCAAAGGATATCCCTTTCCTTTTACATAAAAATTATCATATAATTCTATGAAAAACAATCCCGTATAAAGCATAAGTCTTCTTCTAGTTTTTCTTTCAAATCTCACCCTAAATCTATCTATCCATTCCACTAGAGTCTTAGTTGGTATAGATTTATCTATAGGTACTTCAATATCTAATACTGGAAATAAATCTCCATAATCTTTATTTCCAAAACCTTGTTGTAATAAATTTATAAAATCATCACATTGTCTATCAGCATCTGTTAAGTCATATGACGGAACTCCAAAGTGATATGCACCTACAGGAATTCCATAATTTCTGCTTTCTTTTGCAAATTGAATAAATTTCTTATCTACTCTAAACCTACCTGTACCTGAGCCAGATGATCTTAAGTATAAAAAATCTATTTTGGTTGCTAAAACATTAAATTGAGTATTTTGAGTAAATTCATTAATATCTATTCCAAAAAGACTCTTATCATTTTTATTTTGCATACTTCCTCCTAAAAAAAGTAGTCTTATTATAAAATATTAAAGTTACTCAAAAAAAGTACCAATAAAATATAATTATATTTTTACTATAAATTTTCCATTTTTAAATTAACATAAAAACTTATATTATCATCAATACATTCAGCCCATATTTTACCTTCATGTAAATTAATTATATTCTTGGAAATAGCAAGTCCCAATCCTGATCCTCCTGTGGTAGTATTTCTTGATTCATCAACTCTATAAAACCTATCAAATACCTTGTCTAATTTCTCTTTAGATATATATTCTCCTTTATTTCTACATACAAAAGTTATATAATCATCTTTTTGATAAAGACCTATTATTATTTCACCAGGTTTAATTGAATACTTTACAGCATTCATTATTAAGTTTTCAAATACTCTAAGCATTTTTACTATATCTATAAAAACATATGCTTTATCAATATCAAATTTTTTATTTATATTTATTGAATTTTCATATACTATAGGTATCATTTCTTCTATCAATTGTGATAAAAGTTCACATAAATTAACTTTTTCTTTATTTAGTTTCATTCCATTATTGTTAAGTTTTGTGTATTCAAATAAATCTTCGATTAATATATTTAATTTTTGTGCCTTATTATAGGCTATATTTAAATATTCGTTCATTTCTTCTTTATTTTTATATCTATCTTCTTTTACAAGTCCTATATAACCCATAATAGAAGTTAGAGGCGTTCTTAAATCATGAGATACATTTGTAATCAAATCAGTTTTTGTTTTTTCTGCATCCCTTTCAGCTTGTATTTTTTCCCCAATCTCTTTAGCCATATTATTTATGTTGTTAGCTATCTTCCGAATTTCATCTCTTCCTTTTTCTTCAATCCTATAATTTAAATTCCCATTTGCTATTATTTTTAAACCAGATGCAATTTCATCTAAATACTTCATCTTATTATTTGTAATTATTACAAATGAAATTATAAAAATTATAAATGTAAGCGACAAAGCTAATGATGAATTAGACATTTCCACCGTATTATATACTATTTCTGCCTTTGGTATTTTAGAGTATATTAAATACAATCTAGTACTATCCATTTTTAATGGCATAATATGAACTCTTTCCCTTGCTGCATTACTAGTATCATTCTCATTAGAAATAATATCTCTAAATACACTATATATGTCTATGGTTTCTTCATAAACATTTGAGGTTTTGAAAATAACTTTTCCTTCAGTATTTGTAATATATATCTTACTATTATTATACATAGGAGAATTCAATATTTTTTCTATATCTTTAGAATCATCTATCTTTAAATGTTCCGTTCTCTCTAATTCCTTTAATAACATATTAGCTTCTTTTTCTGTAGATTCATAATCATAAAATACTTCTGGATTTCTATATTCTTTTTTTAACAATACATCTGTAAAATTATAAAATGTAAAAGATAACAAAAAGCATACTCCAATTACTAACATTAATTCAAATCTAATGCTTCTCTCAATATTTATTTTTAATCTTAAACATGTACTTCGAAAAAACTTGTAAAAATTTAAAGTAATTAATTTTTCATTATATTTTTTATAAAGATTTTTTAACTTTTCTTTATTTTTCAATTTTATACCCAACTCCCCATACGGTCTTTATAAATTTAGGGTTTCTTGGATCACTTTCTATTTTTTCTCTTATTTTTCTTATATGTACCATTACAGTATTATCTGAAGACATAAATTCTTGGTTCCAAACACTTTCATATATATTTTCTATTGAAAAAACTTTTCCTCTATTCTTAGCAAGTAACAATAATATATCAAATTCAGTAGGTGTTAATTTTACTAAATTGTTATTTAATATTACTTCATGTGTTTCTAAGTTTATTATTAATTCATCAATTTCTATTACACTTTCTTCTAACTCTCCATCATCAGAATGCTTTGTATTAAATTTGCAAAATCTTCTTAATTGTGATTTTACTCTAGCAACAAGTTCTAATGGATTAAATGGCTTTGTTAAATAATCATCAGCCCCCATATTAAGTCCTAATATTTTATCTATATCTTCACTTTTAGCTGATAACATTATTATTGGCATTTCTCTTTCTTCTCTTATCTTTAAGCATGTATCTATACCATTCAGTTTAGGCATCATAACATCTAATATTACTAAATCTATATCTTTATCCCTAATTACATCTAATGCCTCTTCACCATTACATGCTTTTATAGTAATATAACCTTCACTTTTTAAATATATTTCAACTAAATCTCTAATTTCTTTTTCATCATCAACGATTAAAATAGTTTTATTTTCTAGCA
The DNA here is from genome assembly GCF_023845705.1 of Clostridium sp. ZBS15. Taxonomy (NCBI): domain Bacteria; kingdom Bacillati; phylum Bacillota; class Clostridia; order Eubacteriales; family Clostridiaceae; genus Clostridium; species Clostridium sp. ZBS15. The sequence goes on along the minus strand of NZ_JAMQHY010000040.1, from coordinate 81,142 downwards.
TGTCCATTCCCCTTTTCTCACTTTAAATAAACATAATATTCCTTAACTATATTTTAACTTAAACTTCTAAAAAAAACCTCCGTAAACTTCTTAAGATTTTCTAAACTTAACTCATTCTTTTAATTATCGGTTATATATTAAATTAACTACACTAAAAACAGCTAAGCAACTTTGGATCTGTTTTAATAATATATTTTATCAAAGACAAAATAAATAGAGACAAGCATTTATACAGACGCTTATCTCTATGTTATATGATTATTATTTTATAATGGTTAAAATTTAGTTAAAGTTTTTATATCCAACTAAGTGTAGTTTATCTAATAACCTTCATTGACTCATCAATTATCATGTCTATAAGTTCTGGGAATGATATATTAAGTCCTGCTGCACTCTTAGGAATTAAACTATTAGGAGTCATTCCTGGCAAAGTATTAACTTCTAAAATATATGGAACTTTATCTTCAGTTACTATCATATCAACTCTTGAATAAACCTCACATTTTAATGCCTTATATGTTGCTAAAGCCATTTCTTCTACTTCTTCATGTAATTCTTTTGGAAGTTCTGTTACAAATTCATCTGATCCCCCATCTGCATATTTTGCAGTGAAATCAAAAAATTCAGCTTTTGGCTTTATTGCTACAACTGGTAACATCTTATCACCAAATACAGGGCAAGTTATTTCATCACCTTTTATAAATTTTTCTATAATAACTTCGCTGTCCCATTTAAAAGCTTCTGTCACGGCACTTTCTATATCTTTTTCTTCTTTTATTATAAATGTAGCAACACTTGATCCTCCATGGGTTGGTTTTACTACTACTGGATATCCCATTTTTTCTATTTCTTCATAATTTATTTGGTCATTTCTTCTTAAATTTATCCAAGGTGCTGTTCTTATGTTATCAGCTTTTAATATACATTTACTTATATCCTTATCCATGCACATAGAGCTACTTAATGGACCGCATCCTGAATATGGTATTCCAAGTGTTTGAAGAACTGATTGAACTGTTCCATCTTCTCCAAATTGACCATGTAATGCTAAAAGTGCAAAATCAATACCTTTAACTTTATTTATTATATCTTCTTTTTCATCAATAACTATAGAAATCACTTCATATTTATCTTTGTTTATACTATCAACTATTGATTTACCACTTTTTAAAGATATTTCTCTTTCTGATGAAATACCACCCATTATTACTCCAACTTTCATAAGTTACCTCCAATATCTTAGTTCAATAATTATTTTATATTAATCATATTCTATTAATTTTAATATACCTTATAATTATATATTAATAAATTTTTTGCCAAAATTAAAGAACCACTAATAATAACCTTTAAATTACTAGTGGTTCTAAATATGTTTTATTTAATTACTCAGTCCACTTTACTTATGCATACATAAAAACTTTGCTGAAACAGAGATTATTTAATATTATCATATTTACATACATTATTTAATGGACATTCCTTGCATTTAGGATTCCTAGATGTGCAACATCTTCTTCCATGAAATATTAGCAAATGATGAGTTAACGACCACTCACTTTTAGGTAACTCTTTTTGTAACTGCATTTCAACTTCTAATACATTTTCAGAACTTGCAAGACCTAGTCTATTTGACACTCTAAAAACATGCGTATCTACAGCTATTGACGGCACTTTAAAAGCATTTGATAAAACTACATTTGCAGTCTTTCTACCTGCTCCTGCAAGCGAAGTTATCCCTTCCATGGTTCTTGGAACTTCCCCATTAAAATTTTCTTTTAATTGTCTAAACATAAGTATTAAATTTTTAGACTTGTTACGATATAACCCTATTTGTTTTATTCTTTGCTCCAACTCTTCATTTGTTATATTTAAAAAAGAGTCTAAGTCAGGATAATCTTTAAATAAAGTTTGTGTAACTTCATTAACCTTTTTATCAGTAGTTTGTGCTGATAAAATTGTAGCTACTAACAACTGAAAAGGTGTTTCATAATTTAATTCACATTTAGCATCTGGGTAAGTTTCTTTTAGAATATCTAAAATCTTTTGTGTCCTTACTTTCATATTATTTATAATCTCCTCTTATTTATAAACTCCCCTGTATTCTTCAGGTAATAAGTTTGCTATACTCTTCATTAATATATGGAGACATCTATCATCATATTCATGTTTATCTTCATTTTCATTTTTCTTTGGAAGTTCTATTTTTTGTCCTATATTTATATTAACATCTGCATTTCGCCAGTTTTCTCCACCCATGTCACCACTTTCACTTATTGGAAGAAGCTTTTCTGTTCCACACATCCCAATAGGAATTATTTCTGCTTTTGACATTCTTGCCATTAATAATATTCCTTTTTTACCTTCAATCATAGCACCAGTTCTACTTCTAGTTCCTTCTGGAAAAATTAAAATATCATTCCCAGCTCTAAGAGTCTTAACAATTCTTGTTATAGCATCTTTGTCTGGTGAATTAGGCTTTATAGGAATATTTTTTATAACCTTTGTTCCTATTCTAGTTATAAGATCATCACTTAACTTAGCACCTGCAATAAAATATGGATCACTTTTTTGTCTTAATATTCGATCTAACACTAATCCATCTGCATTACTTAAATGATTACATATAAAAATTCTAGGTTTTTTAACTTTATCTATATTTTCAATTCCTTTTAAGGTTATGTTTGCATATTTTTTTATATAATTCGCAATTTTCATTTTACCAAAATTCACAAGAAAACTTTCTGGTAACATTTCTAATATTTTTACTATAGTTGGTGATAGCATATTTCTCACTCCCGCTCTAATCTCTATATCTCTTTATATAATAATTATATTCTAGTTTTTTGGAAAAGTCTATTTATATACTCATTTAAATATGGTGATTCAAACTTTTGATTTTGGTTTAAATTATTATTTTTTAAATACATTTTACTTCTGATCAAGGCATTTCTTTTTAAGATATTTTTTCCTCTCCATCCACAAGATGTATTCTTAAAACTCTCTTTAAACTGTCCATTTTCCATATTAATAATAAACTCCTCATTATCCTTAACCATAAAATCAAATGGTAAAAATTCAGGTATTCTAGACAATTCTTTTTCTATATTATAAGGACATACCAATTGACATGTATCACAACCAAACATTCTTCCTTGTAATTTTTCTATTTCCCAATCAGCTAAATCTTTTTTTTGAGTAATATAAGATAAACATATGTTACAATTTTTTTTGTTAGAATTAATGGCTTTCGTTGGACATGCTGCGTAGCACTCTTCACATTTACCACATTCTTTAAATAAATTCATCTCTTCAAATGTACCTTTATCCTCATCATAAATCTCTAAATCAGTTATTATCTCACCTAAAAAAATATATGACCCATATTTCTTATTTATAAGTAAATTATTTTTCCCAACAAATCCAACTCCACCCAAATAAGCTATATATCTTTCAGGTAACGAATTGCTATCAACAAAACTTTTAGCAATGCCCCCATTAGATTCTATTATTTCACAAATAATTTTTAAGTATTTATTTACTACATAGTGATAATCCTTCCCCTTTGTGTATACAGAAAAACCATTATTATTATTTGACTCAGAAGTCAAATAAGGGAAAGCTATAGAAATTATAGTTTTCCCCTCTTCTAAATATTGAATTGGATTTATTCTTTTATCTATATCATCCTCTTCAAATTCATTTTGTAAATTTAAATCTTTTCTATTTTTATAAAAGTTCTTTAGTTCATCAAATTTCCTACACTTTATAAAACCTATTGAATCTATACCTAAAGAAGAACAGGTTTTAATTATTTGATCTTTTACTCCCATCGTATATTCCTCTAAATTATCATTTCGTTATAAATTTTTTTCTTTCTTCCTTTTAAATCTTCTATTTCAATTATAGAAGCCTTAGTTCTAATAATATTTCTAGCAGAAACTCCTACTGTTGTTGCCCCCTGTGGAACATCATGCAATACAACGGCATTAGAACCTATTTTAGCATTGTCTCCAATATTAATTGGCCCCAAAACTTTTGCTCCTGCCCCTATAAGAACATTATTTCCTACTGTTGGATGTCTCTTACCTTTATCTTTACCAGTTCCACCAAGAGTTACTCCATGATATAAAATAACATCATTACCAATTTCAGCAGTTTCTCCAATTACAACTCCCATTCCATGATCTATAAATAGCCCTTTTCCTATAGTTGCGCCTGGGTGAATTTCTATTCCAGTAAGAAATCGTGCTAATTGAGAAATAAATCTAGCTAAAAAGAAAAACTTGTGCTTATATAAAAAATGTGAAACTCTATAAGATATAAGAGCATGAATACATGGATATAAAAGTAATACTTCTACCTTACTTTTAGCAGCCGGATCATTTATTAAAACCCTTTCCAAATCATAATTTAAATTTTTAAACACAATTCCATTCTCCTTCTTCAATAAAATTCAATAGAATTTAAATTTAGTTTATATTCTAATATAGTTTTGATATATGCAATAGGTAAAACTCAATTACTCAGTCCAGCTTTTCTTATGCATATATCAAAAGATAATCTAAATTAATCGTATATACCCATTGATATATATTTTTCTCCTCCATCTGGTGCAATGGCTAATACTTTCTTTCCTTTTCCTAGTTTTTGAGCTATTTCAATAGCTCCGTATATAGCAGCTCCAGCTGATATTCCTACTAAAACACCTTCTGTTTGTGCAACATTCTTAGCAACTTTTAACGCATCCTCATCTTTTACTTTTAAGATTTCATCTATATATTTTTCATCATATATTCCAGGTATAAATCCTGCTCCTATACCCTGTATTTTGTGAGCTCCTGGTTTTCCTCCACTTAATACTGGTGATGAAAATGGCTCTACTGCCACTGCTTTGATTTGCGGATTTTTAGTTTTTAAGCTTTTTGATATTCCAACTAATGTTCCACCAGTTCCAACACCAGCAACAATTGCATCTAAATCCGGTATATCTTTATGAATTTCTTCTGCTGTTGTTTCATAGTGTTTTTCTGGATTAGCTATATTCTCAAATTGTTGAGGAATAAAATACTCATCTCCAACACCAATTTCTAGTGCTTTTTCAATAGCACCTTTCATACCTTTACTTCCATCTGTTAATATTAATTCTGCCCCATATGCCTTAATTAAATCTCTTCTTTCCTTACTCATTGTTTCAGGCATAACTATTATAACTTTATATCCCTTTAATTTTCCTATTAAAGCAAGTGCTATACCTGTATTTCCGCTTGTAGGTTCAACTATTGTTGAGCCTTTTTTTAATAGTCCTTCCTTTTCAGCTTTTTCTATCATACCAAGTGCTGCTCTATCTTTAACACTTCCACCTGGATTAAATTTTTCTAGTTTAACATAAACCTCTGCCATATTATCATCATTAACTAAATTGTTTAATTTTAAAATTGGTGTTTTTCCTATTAATTCTAGTATTCCATTATAAATCATCTTTTTTCCTCCTTAATACTTATCTTTTAAAATTTATATACTTCTTAAAAAACGTGCTATGCCACACTTTGTTAGTTAAAAGTGAAAAAATAAGAGTTATGAGTTATTGGTTGAAAGTACTTAGCTCTCCATTTTATCCTCTCAATTCTTAACTAATATTTTATTATAACCTTTAAGTTTGATTTTTAATATTTACAAATATTTTATATAAAATAAAAAAACTTCGTCTTCTATAAAAATATAGAGACGAAGTTGTATCCGCGGTTCCACTCTAATTGAATTAAATTAAAAATTTAATTCCTCTTCAAATTTAGCACAAATTTATGCATTATCACTATAACGGGTGATCCCGAAAAATCTTACTATAAACATTTAAATGCTTAATTCAGATTTCAACTCCAAAGTGCACTTCACATAAATTCTTGATAAAAAAATTTCAGCTAATTCTTTTCTCTCTGTAAACTTTCCTTTATGCTACTTTACTTTTTCACAGTTTTTAATTCTGAGTAAATTGATATGCTTTTATAATTTCATTATATGTTATTTCAAAAAAAAGTCAATATAATTTTTGAAATTTATTTAATTTTTCTTTTTCCAGAAAGGAAATAAAAATTCATCTATCAAATCATGGATTATTACTATTCCCGCCAGTCTATCTTCATCATCAACTACTGGTACAGTAACTAAATCATATTTAGCTGCTACTTCTATTACTTCATTTATTTCATCATCATGTTTTACACGAGAAACAGTTTCATCCATTATATCTTTTATTTTTTTACTGCTATCATTTATTATTAAATCTCTTAAAGAAATCATTCCTTCAATCTTGTCTTCTTCATTTGTTATATATATATAATACATAACTTCTTCATCAGGCTGCATTTCTTTAAGTATATCTAATGCATCAGAAATTGTTATATCTAAGTTTAATGATATAAATTCTTTACTCATAATACTACCAACAGTTTCATCTTCATATTCTAGTAATTCTTTAACTTCTTTTGCATCTTCTTTTTCTAAATTTATTAATATTTTTTCTCTTTCTTCTTCATCTAAATCATCTAATAAATCAGCAATTTCATCATTAGCCATATTTTCTAACAACTCAGCAGCTTTAGTTTCTGATAAATCCTTAATTATACTCCCCTTATATTCAGGGTCTATTTCTTCTAATGTATCTGCTGCTAAATCCTCATCTAATGATTCAAATATTTGTTTTCTAGATCTTGCATCTAAATCTTCTAATATATCTGCAAGGTCAGCTGGATGAAGTGTAGATAATTTTTGATATGGTAATACTAATTTTAAATTATTATCAACCATTTCCAATGATTCAACATCTTCCCACATTAAAACTTTATCTTCATAATCTTTACCTAAGACTTTATATACACATTTAGCAAGTCCTGCAATATTCAATCTTCTATATCTTGCTAGAGGTCCTGTTTCAACTGCCACAACTCTATATTCTCCTGCTATTTCAGCAATTCTCAAATCATTAACTCGTACTACTTGTTTGCCATTTATATCTACTATTTTTTTATCCAACAAATTTTTTGAAAGAAGATAAGTATAAGTCATTGGAAGTATTTCTTTGCTTCCTCTTGTTTTTATTTTTACATTTCCATTATCATCTAAAAATTCTATATATCTAAATTCATAATGAAATGTGATGCCATCTTTCCTAAGTTTATAGCCTATAACTCTTGGATATCCCTCTTCAGTTGTTACATAAACATCTCTTAGCTCTCCAAGAACGTCCCCAAATTCATCGTAAATATTTTTAGATAAAATATTTGTATATAAAAATACTGATAATTTCTTCATGAAAGATTCCTCCTCTATGTTTTCAGGAAGAACTTTCATTACATTTAAATAGATGAATAGCTCTTCCTAAATATATTAAGTTGTAATTTAAAATCATTAATAATCTGAGGTCCAGCCTCCATCTTTTACACCACCTTATAATCTATAATCTAATTTTTAAACTAAATTTACAAATAGTCCTATTATTATAATTAATGTACACCTAATAAATAAGCATGCTCATTTATCTCATACTACTGCAATTAAGAAATTTTTAAACTACTAATTTATGAGATAAATATAAAAATTTAAATTACGTCATCATCTTTGTTTATTTCTACTAATTATTATATTACATAGACGCAAAAAGGCAACAAATTTTTTCTGCCAAAGCCCCTTGTATTATGATGTTACTGTTATTTTGAAATGTATAGTTATTATTTATTTAAAACTTGCGACTATTTTACTAAAATAATAATTATTGTTATTTGTAAAGTAATCTTGCGTATGTTAATATAAACTGAGTTATTATTCATAGGTTAAATGTGTCTTAACCCTTGATAAATGCTTGTTAAATGCTATATACCTTAGTAATATAAATTTAAATTAATATATGAATTGGAGTTAATTAATATATGAAACTTTGTAAAGAATTTTTACCTATATGTAAAGAAGATTTAATAAAAAGAAATATTGAGCAATTAGATTTTATAATTGTAACTGGAGATGCCTATGTTGATCATCCATCTTTTGGTACTGCTATAATTGGAAGAACCCTTGAATCAGAAGGATTTACCGTTGGAATTATTGCACAACCTAACTGGAATGATTGTGAAGATTTCAAAAAATTAGGGCGTCCTAAATATGGATTTTTAGTTAATTCAGGTAATATAGATTCTATGGTTAACCATTATACTGCTGCCAAAAGACATAGAAGCGAAGATTTATATTCTCCAGGTGGTAAATCAGGACATAGACCTGATAGAGCTGTAATTGTTTATTGCAATAGAATAAGAGAAGCTTTTAAAGATGTAGCAATTGCAATTGGTGGAATAGAAGCAAGTCTTAGAAGATTTGCTCATTATGATTATTGGGATAATAAAATAAGAAGAAGTGTCCTTCTAGATTCTAAAGCAGATTTATTGATGTATGGTATGGGTGAAAAAACAGTAGTTCAAATTGCAGACTTATTAAGATATGGTGCAAATATAAAGAATATCACTAACGTTAGAGGTACATGTTACTTAACTAATGATATATCACATATTGAAAATCCAGTTATCGTTCCATCATATGAAGAAGTGGTAAATGATAAAAATGCTTATTCAGAAGCTTATAAATTAGAATATTATGAACAAGATTCAATTATTGGTAAAACAGTAATACAAAAATATGGTGATAGATATCTAGTTCAAAATCCACCTCAAGAAAACTTAACCCAAGAGGAAATGGATATTACATATAATTTACCTTATACAAGGACTTATCATCCAATATATGAAGCTGAAGGTGGAATACCTGCAATTCAAGAAGTTAAATTCTCAATTACAAGTCATAGAGGATGTTTTGGTTCATGCTCATTTTGCGCATTAACATTCCATCAAGGAAGAGTAATTCAAAATAGAAGCCAAAATTCTATAATTGATGAAGCAACATTATTAACTACTCTCCCTGATTTTAAAGGATACATTCATGATATTGGTGGTCCAACTGCTGATTTCAGACATAGAGCTTGTAAAAAACAAGAAGTACATGGAACATGTAAGACTAAGCAGTGTATGTTTCCAGCACCTTGTAAAAATTTAAAGATTGATCATACTGAATATCTTTCTTTATTAAAAAAAGTTAGAAAATTACCTGGTATAAAAAAAGTGTTTATTCGTTCAGGTATAAGATATGATTATTTAATTCATGATAAAAATGACTCTTTCTTCAAAGAATTATGTGAACATCATATAAGCGGTCAATTAAAAGTAGCCCCAGAACATGTTGTTCCAAAAGTATTAAATCAAATGGGAAAACCAACAAGAGAAGTATATGATAGATTTGTAGATAAATACTTTAATATAAATAAAAAATTAAATAAGAAACAATTCCTTGTACCTTATTTAATGTCTTCTCATCCTGGTTCTGATTTAAATGCAGCAATAGAACTAGCACAATATGTTAAAGAAATGGGATATACTCCAGAACAAGTACAAGATTTTTACCCTACTCCTGGAAGCTTGTCAACTACTATGTACTACACTGGATTTAACCCTCTTACTGGAGAAGAAGTTTATGTTCCTAGAACTCCTGAAGAAAAAGAAATGCAAAGAGCTTTAATTCAATTTGCTGTACCTAAAAATCATAAAAAGGTAAAAAAGGCCTTAATTGCAGCACATAGAGAAGATTTAATTGGTAATGATAAAGATTGTTTGATTGGTTTTACACCAGCTAAACTTGGATATCAAGGTAAAAATAATAAAAATAAATCATCTAATAATGATGGCGAAAAGAGTTCACATACAAATGGCACTAGAACTTCTAATAAGAATAATGCAAAATCTAATTCAAGTGCTAAAAGTATAACTCAAAGTTCTAAATCTAATTCAAAAGATAAAAATGTAGAAAATAGAAAAAAATCTTTAAGAAAAAAATCTAAAAGTAATTTTAAACCTAAAACTTCTACTAGAAGAAAATAATTTTAACTATATAAAAAGACTAATGTTTCTGTTTGTTTTGGAATCATTAGTCTTTTCTTATTTTTTATTGTATTTCTCTAATTTTTTTAAAACCATTCAGTACTAAACTCATAATTATAAGAAATATAAAATCTCCTATAACTGGATATGGGAAAACTCTTATTCCCCCTAAAATAATAATATCTTCAATCATTACAATTGAAATTGATAAAATTATAAGCCATATGCCCTTTTTATTTACAAAAGGTTTATCTAGTATAATTACATTAAAAATAAGTAGTATTCCTAATAATATTAATGAAAATAAGAATATTAATGTTTCTTTATCTATTTTTAAAATAAAACCATACAAAGTGTTTACTTGCACTGTTGATTTAGAAAAATAGATTATTAAGCCATAAACAACTGATATTATTACAGCAATAATATAGTTAGTGCTAAATTTTAAATTTTCAGATCTAAGATACACATATGTTATAGCTAAAATCATTAGAGGCACTGATATATGGTTTAAGAAAATTACAGATTTAAAATAGTATACAATTGTACTATTTTTAAGTATGCATAAAATAAATAATGTTATATGTCTTAATAAAAATAATGTAATTACAATAGTCACATATATTTTTATTTTCTTAGGTGAAACCTGTATATTCTTTTTTAAAAGTATCAGACATAAAAAAATTATAAGTAACAAAAATAAATAATATGCAAAATTCACAAATTACACTCCTATCTACATTCCTGTTACTTATATTTATTATATAATTACATATTTTATACCTATAACTACTTAATAATTACTTTACTAATCAATTCCTAAAACTTTAATTCCACTTTTAATACATTTAATATTTAATGGGAAATCTGGTCCTCGTTCTCCATCAATATCTGTAACTATATTCTCTTTAGATTCAATATATAAATCATCTGTTTTAAAGTATACTACTTTTTTAGAATCTAAATGCTCTCCTTTTAATACTTTAATAAATAATGGTATTAATTCAATAATTGGAATGGCTTTAAATATAATTACATCAAGCTTACCATCTGTCATATTTGCTTCTGTAGCTAATCTAAAGTTACCAGCACTTTCTCCATTGAATACTAATAAAAGATACATTTCACCATCATAAGTACACTCTTTAGACGTTATATTGACTTTTAGTCTTCTAAAGTTAGGTAACTCTTCTATGCCTTTTAAGTAGTACGCTAATTTACCTATAGTGTTCTTTAAGTTTACATCGGTCTTCTGAGAAACATCAGTAAAAAGTCCTGTACTTGCTACATTTATAAAATACTTATCATTTATTTTGCCAAGGTCAACTCCAACAGGTTTTGAATTTAATATTTTATTACAAGCATCTGTAATGTTATTTGGTATATTAATAAATTTACCAAAATCATTTGCAGTTCCTACTGGTAATATTCCTATTGGCAAATCTAGTTTCTTTTGTTTCATTGCATTTACAACTGAATCAACAGTACCATCGCCACCAGCTATTAATATATATTCGTAAGTATCATCTATGTCATCTAAGGCTTCATATAATGACTTTCCTTTTTGAATCCTATATGGAATTATTTGAAATTCCGCTTCTTCATGTAGTTTTATAACATTATCTAGTTCATTAACTATAATATTTTCTCCTGAGTACGGGTTATATATGAATTTAACCTTTTTCATAAATATAAATTCCCTCCAACCAAATTCGTTATACAGCTGATTATATCATTTTGTACTTTTAATGTCGATAATATATTATCTTTTATGTATTTTTATGGTATAAATTTCTTATTTTATAAATTAAGAAAATATTAATTAAATTACACCTTATATTTTAAGAACATGTATGCTATAATAATATTTCGTAAATGATTTTTAATAAATTCAGGAGTGATTTTTATGAGAAAAAGTTGTATTCCTAATATATTCACATTTATAAATCTATCTTGTGGTGTTCTTTCAATACTATCGGTTATGTATGATAGAATAGATCTTGCAAGTATTTTTATATTAATTGCCGGCTTAGTTGATAGATATGATGGTAGAGTCGCACGTTTTTTAAACGTATCTAGTGATTTAGGCAAAGAATTAGATTCTTTAGCTGATTTAGTTTCTTTTGGTGTAGCGCCATCTATACTAATATATATATTATTTGAATTTACAAATTTAGGACCAAAAGGATCTATTGGATTAATATTATTATTATTATTTCCAATATGTGGTGCATTTAGACTTGCCAGATATAATACATCTGACTTCGACGGAGTTTTTACTGGAATACCTATTACAATTGCAGGGTGTCTTTTAGCACTTTTTGCATTATTTAATTTAAAAGCTCAATCACCTATTTATATTGCAATTATACTTATGCTTGCATTTTCATATTTAATGATAAGCAATTTTAGATTAAAAAAACTTTAAAATTTAAGGGTGTATTAAGAACCATTTCTTAATACACCCTTTTCTTTTATGTTGCTATATTTTAAATAAAGGCTCTGTTTTAAATGTGTGTTGATATATGCAATAGGTAAANNCATTTACTGCTTGTCCTAATTTTATATTTCTTCGTACTCATCTTCATCTCTATTCTTATTATCTTTAAAATCCAACTCATTATCTATTTCTGTAAGTATAATATCCTTCTCTGATTTTACTGAAATATAATCACTTTTAATTTTACAATATTTTATATATCCACTTTCACACTTATCTAATGATACTATTAACTTATCAATCAACTCCCCTAATTCACTAATCCTGTCTAGTGCTTTTTTAACTTCACTTTTTTTGGCGATATTTACATTATATAATTCTGATGCTCCCCCTATAAGTAATCTATAAGAATCAACATAAGTTTTAAGTAATTGACTTAAAACAGTTATATCTTGACTCTGTTCATTTATCAAATTCCTATATTTCATAAAATATTGACCTCACACAATATAATATTTTCAAATTAATATATTATATTAATTTTATTTTTAGTAAGTATTTTTTATGTCCTTGTTGTATAAACTCACTCCTAAAAGACTGTACTACATCTCTTAATTAAAAGCGGAGAGATACAAATTTATCATTATAATTTAAACTTTGCAAATTTGCTAAAATAGTATATTTTTGAAATTTCACTCTGACTTTTTACTAGCTCTCCACTTTTTCTTTATAATTTCCTATATAACATTAAATTTTATCATATTTTTAAATTTAAACTTTTATCATTTTTACTATTTCATCAATTGACTCTCTGAATATTCTTCATCTATTTCTTCCCATATTTTTTTATTTTTAATGTCTTTTAATCCTTCTTCGATAGAAATGCCTTCTTTTCTTTCTACTTCTTCTATGATTTCTTTTTGTGTAATTTTACATTCATCTGAAAAATCACATTTACTTGCTATAAATTCACTAAATTCCTCATCATTTATTACTTCATCAATTCCTTTTAATCCACGTTTACTTAAAAGTACTTCTTCTTTTTCTTCTTTAATTTCCTCTTCTATTACTTCGTTTATCTCTTCTTCAATTTCTTCACTTTTATCTATTCTTAAATTTTCTATATCCAAATTATCTATTAAATCACTTACTGATTTAACAGGGATTAAAAAATCATTTGGAAATTTAAAATACATAATCAATTATCCCCCTATTTTTTCACATCTTTATCACAGATTTTCTCAAAGTATGCTCTAGGATATTTACATAATGGACATACATTTGGAGCTTCATTTCCTTCGTAAATATATCCGCAATTTAAGCATTTCCAATAACATGTCTCTTCACATTTAAACAATATACCTAACTTAACTTTTTCAGCTAATTCTAAATATCTTTTTTCATGTGATTCTTCAACCTCTCTAAGTTCTTTATAAAAGTCAGCTATTTCTAAAAATCCTTCATCTCTAGCAGCCTCTTCAAATTCCTTATAAATATTTTTATTTTCATTTGCCTCTCCAATTGCAGCTGATACTAAATTTTCTTCTGTTGTTTTTACATTACATAAATATCTCTTAAAAACTTCTCTTGAATGAGCGTATTCATTTTCAGCTGTTTCATCAAATACTTTAGCAATCCATCTGAATCCCTCTAACGTTGCTTTTTCTGCATATAAGTTATAAGTACTTCTAGCCCTACATTCTCCTGCAAAAGTCTTATATAAATTTTTTTCTGTTTTACTCCCCTTTAAATTCATGCTTATCTCCTAAATATTATTTAGACATTAATTAATCTTCTAATGTCATACCTTATATTAAAATATTCATTTTGTTTCTTTTTGTTACAACATCATTATGTTAACTAAACTTATAACATTTATAATATCTTTTACAAATTTTAATTAAACATAAAAGTAAAAGGATATAAGAAAAATCTCATATCCTTTTTGGGGAATAATTCAACTAATTGTAATTTCTTTATCCATATTACAAGTTATAATAACATCCTTTTTATCAGAGTCTTTAGTTATTAATTTTACTTTTTTACCCCATAACTCTTGAATGTATTTTAACGTTTCCTTTGCATAGCTTAATTCTAATTCTCTTCCATCAAATACATGCTCTAAAGTTAGTGTATAATCCTTAGTATTAAAATCAATAACTCTAATATAGGGAATTCCACCTATACCACAAGTATAACTTAAATTGTCTCTAATTGCTTTCCATCCATCTTCATCAGAAACTTCTTCAATAACAATATCAAATGTTCTTTTATTATACTCAAATAAATTAAGTTCTTCACACAATTCTCTAGTCAAATATCTTCTCAAGAATGAGCTATCTCTTTCAATTTCTCTTACTTCAAATATTTTTTCTTTTCCATACTTTTTATCTAAATCTTCAAATATCTTGAAACCTACATAATACGGATTTAACCCTCCTAATATAGGAGCTATAACGTCATTATGCCTCTTTAAGAATTCAAAATGTAATCCTTCGGGTAAGTTTAATTCTTTTAATATATTATAATGAGTATAACTTGCCCAGCCCTCATTCATTATCTTAGTTTCAATTTGTGGAAGAAAGTATTCTGTTTCTCTTTTTACAATTCTCAAAATTGTTCTTTCCCATTCTTGTAAATCTCCGTACTTTATTATAAAATCCACTACATCATCTTCTGGCTCTATAGGAATCTTGTCTAAATCCGGAAATTTAATCTCCTCACCTTGATTTAATATTCCTCTATTATCTAATTTACTTTCATAATCTTTAATCATATTTTCTTTTATTTCTTCATCTGATAACTTTTTAACCCCAATAACTCTTCCAATCTGATACCTTATAGCATGAGCTGCATCTAATATTCTCTCAACTTTTTTATATCCAATACTTGGATTATTAATATATCTTCTTATAATATCAGCATCTAGTTTAAACATTTCAATGGCATATTTTGCATTAGTTCCTTCTTTAAATAACCTATTATTCTTAAAAAAATCATTATGTCCATATACGTGAGCCATAGTCAATATTTGAAGTAATAGTGTATTTTCTTTCATTAAATATGCTAAACAAGGATCAGAATTAATTACCATTTCATAAGGAAGTCCTGTAAGATTCAATGAATATAACATTTTATTTTTTTCATAGGCTTTACCATAGCTCCAATGAGGATATCTTGATGGCATTCCTACATATGACTCATAACCTAGCATCTCATTAAAGTCTATAAACTCAAATTCTTGACTATAAAAATCTAAGCCATATTCTATTACTTTTTTCTCTATTTTATCATTCCATTCTTCAATCTCCCTTAAAGTGTAGCTCATTTTACTAATCCTCCTTTAATTCCTGTTTAAGCATAGTCTTTAAAGCTTCCCATAAATCCTTTTTCTCTTTAATAACTACAGAAATAAAATTCTTTTCATTAATGTCTTTATTGAATTTATAGTACATAGTTTGAGTATAAGTTGATGGTAAAAGCTCTGCATATCCAAACATATTACTAATCTTACAAATTTCCTTTACTGATTCTATTGCTTTTATATTATCTTCAGACCAATTATCACCATCACTCGCATAAACAGGATATATATTCCATTCACTTGGAGGATATTTTTCATCTATTAATTTTATAGCCTCTACTATTCCACTAGATATATACGTACCTCCTGATTCAGATTTGTGGAAAAATTCATATTCACTTACTCTTTTAGCAACAGTAGTATGGTATATAAATTCAAATGCTATATTGTTATATTTTCTTTTTAAAAATCTAGATAGTACAAAAAAATATGATCTTGCTAAATATTTCTTTGTTGAATCCATAGATCCTGAAGCATCCATGATAAATATCATAACTGCATTACTTGCTTTTTTAGGTTGCATTTTAACTTTATAATATCTAAGATCTTCTTCTCTAAACGGAAATCTTTCAGTTTTATAATCTCTGCCTTCTTCTATTAGGGCCCTTTTTTTACTTTGCTTTCTAGATATCTTAGCCATAACTGTTCTTTTTTTAGCAAGTCTTGGCCTTATTCCATGTCTTTGATATCCTTTTTTCTTCCCGCAGCTATCAGTTATTATTTCTGAATACTTCTTCTCATCTAAATTAGGTAGATTCAATTCATCCGATATATATTCCATAAGTTCATCAAGGGTAATTTCAGTTTCATAAACCTCATCACCCTCTTCATTGCCTGCACCCTTATTACCTTTTCCCATTGCTTTTTTAGAACCTGACTCTATTTTATCGCCACGTTTTTCCTCACCTGTTCCAGTAGCTACCCCTTTAGAATTTTTACCATATACAAATTGATATTCTTTAATACTTTTTATTGGTATTTTAAATTTTTTATTTTTACTTTGACCGACTATACTCTCTTCAGATAAGATATCGCCTAAATTTTCTTTAATTGATTTTTCAACTAATTGCCTATGTCTTCTTTTATCTTCTATTGCTCTATCGTGATCTACTTGCTTATCAGTTCTATCTCTAAAAATTGCCATATGCTAACTTAGTCCTTCCATAGGTTGTTAGCCGCATATTTTAATATTACATCACAACAATGAAGACAATAGCCATTTCGTTTCATTTCATCTACCATAGAATTATATTTTTCTGCTTGCTCTTCATTTCTAACTTTTGATTTTGTTATAATTCTAGACAAATCTTTAACTGAAGCTATAAGTTTCTTTTCTATTGCATCTTTAAGTGGTTCATATGAAGTATAATCAATCTTTCCACCATTTCTAACAACATAGAACATATATGAAGTGACATCACTTCTGAATCCTTTAGATGATGCATCATAAACTCCTATTTGCTCTTCGATACTTCTCATAAACTCTTCATCCGGATTAAGCTCTTCTCCAGTAGATACATCTTTAATTTTACTCTTATTTACAAAAGCCTCAGCATTATCTATATAATTATTAAATAAGCTTTCTGCTTGTTCTCTAAATGAAACTATAAATGCTTTTGTAATTTCTTTTTCTAAAACTTTATTATATTCTTTTCTTATAGTGTCTTGAATAAATCCTAGATACATCTTCTTTTCATCAGCTGATATATCCATTTCCTTAACTGATCTTATTAAACTTTCCATTATGCTTAAAGGATTTATACAATCGTATTCTGAATCAGCAAGAGCATTGTCTATAACCTTTATAATAAATCTAGTGCTAATTCCTTTCATACCTTCATACTGTCCAGCTTCTTCTCTTAATTCCAATATGTCGATCCTCTTAGTACTTCCCTTTTCTACAATCTCTTCACCATTATAAATCTTTAACTTAGTTATTGGATCAACTTTAGCTGATTGAGATAATCTTGATAAAATTGCAAACATAGCTGCTATCTCAATAGTATGAGGTGCTACATGAGCTTTGAAATTACTTCTATTTAAAATTTTCTTATATATTTTTACTTCCTCATCTAATTCTAAACAATAAGGAACTTCTATTTTCACTATTCTATCTAAAATAGCTTCATTTGTATGATCTGATTTAAATTTACTCCATTCTGCTTCATTTGAATGTGCTAATATTACTCCATCAAAATAAAGCATTGAGCCTTTTCCTGGTGAAGGTATTGATTTTTCTTGTGTTGCAGTAATAATAGTGTGAAGATATTCAACATCATTTTTGAAAACTTCTATAAATTCTACCATACCTCTATTTCCAACGTTAAATGCTCCGTTTAAAGAGAATATTCTTGGATCATCCTCAGAATATAAATCCATTTTAGATATATCAATAGATCCATTTAAAATAGAAGTATCTTGATTATTAGGATCTACTGGCGGCACAACACCTATTCCTTTTCTAGATCTTACTGAAAAGTCTGTTGTTTCAATTGGGAATTCTTCATATTTTCCTTTAAATTCATGATTTAATCTATATTTACATATAGGACATAAGTCTCCTTCAATTTGAACTCCTAACATCTCTTCAAATTTAGGTCTTAAATGCTTAGGTATAAGATGCAATGGTTCTTCATGCATAGGGCATCCCTCTAATGCATATATAGGATCACAATCTTCAAGTGCATTTTTTATACTTTCAACCAATGAAGATTTACCAGCTCCAACTGGACCTACAAGATATAATACTTGCCTTACTTCTTCACCTTTCATAGCTGCTGATTTAAAATAGTTACATATTTTCATGATTACTTTATCAATACCATAAAATTCATCCTTAAAAAATCCATATCTTCTTATTACATCATTGCCATATATTTTTCTTATTCTAGGATTTTCATCCCCTTTTAGTTCCTCTACTCCTTGTTTTAAAATCATATCATAAACTCTTTTATGTGATAGTTTAGCAATATCAGGATCACCCTTTACCAATTCTAAATAATCTAAAAAAGTTCCTGAAAATTTATTTTTACCATTCTTTTCTCTATCTATTTGTATAAATTCTTTAAAGTCCATATCCCCGCCTCCTTTTTATTAAAATATATTCAACAAAAAGGTAACAGTATGACAAATTTTTGTAAATTCATTAATATACTTAATAAAAACAAAGAACTGTATACTGAATTTTTCAAAAAAATATCCAGATACAGTTCTCTTAAACTTATATTATTTAATTTTTATGCTCCTCTTTTCTTAGTAAATCCCATAAAATCCATTTGTAACATGAAAATATCAGATGCAGTAATATTATTTAAACAACCATTATTAAAGTATTTTTCTCCAGTTAACTTAACCTCATCTTTTCTAACATCTTCTCCCCATATTATAGTTGGAACCCCGTCTCCAGTATGATCTCTTGCTTCACATGGAGTTGAATGATCTGCTGTAAAACTCACATAACATTTCGTTTTATCTATATTGTCTAATACATATCCAACCATCTTGTCTATCTTCTCTATAACCTCAACCTTTTTCATAGGTAAATTATCATGACCTGCAAGATCTGTTGCCTTGACATGAACCACAACCCAATCATAACCTTTATTTATATATTCTATTGCCTTTTCAGCTTTTTTATCTATTCTCGTATCAAAATTCGCAGTAAAATCATCTTCAGTATATTTTTCCATTCCTGCTAAATTTGCAATACCATAAACTGTTTTATCTCCAGCTATACATACTGCCTTAATTCCAAACTTTTCTGTTATCTTAGACATGAATTTCTTTTGTCCAACACCTCTGGTCAAAATTGTATTTGCAGGTTTTTCTCCCTGTTCAATTCTTTTTAAATTAACTGTATGATTTTTTAGTATTTTATTCGCTTTAATTGTAAACTCAAGAAGATTTTTTGCTGTTTTTTCACTTTTAATATCATTTTTATCTATTGCTGTTGGAATTACTAACTTCTCCCCTTCACAAGCTGTTCCTGGATCTGTACAAATTATTTCTTTTCCCAAACCCTCTCCTCTTAATACAACAGCTACTCTATGATCAGTTAGTTCCTTAACTAAAACCTTTGTCCCATCTTCTAATAACATTCCATTTAATGACTTTGCTAATAAATCTGTATCTTTTCTAATACGTCCAGCTCTTCTATCAATAACAATATCATTCTCATCTATAGTTCCAAAGTTACCTCTAAAAGCAATATCTCCATCATTAATTTCTATACCAGCACTTACAGCTTCAAGTGGTCCCCTACCTGGATAGACTTTACTGCTATCATATCCAAATATCTCAAGATGACCTACATCAGTACCTACTCTTATACCTGGTGCTATTGGATGTACATTTCCACACATTCCTTCACTCACTAATCTATCTAAGTTAGGAGTATTAGCTTTTTCAAGTGGAGTTAATCCATTTAATTCTTTATTAGGTCTGTCACCCAAACCATCTGCTATTATTAATATGCCTTGTCTTTTCCTCACTTTATTCACCTACTTATTATATTATATATTCTTCATTTTTAAACTTTTGTTCTTTAATTTTTCTTCTTTAGCCTTTGTTAATAAATCCTTATTCTTAACCATAAACAATATTGAAATTATTATAGCCATTCCCCAAACTATATAATTAAAAGTTTTATTTTTGTTATATATATTAATTGCAAGTTTCATATCAGATCCACTTTTAATTTTTCCAAATGCATATTTACCAAAAATTTTTCCGTCTTTTTCAAAAACTTCATATTCTTTTTCTGGATCAAAATTAACTATATTTAAAAGTTCATATCCAATAGGAGCTGCTAAATTAATTGTATAATTTTCAATATTTAAAGGAGAATTGTTTTTATCTTTAAATTCAATCATATTTATATTTTTAGGAAATGTACTTCCTATTTTAGCTCCCTTTTCTACATAAGTTTTTTCTTGTATAATTTCAAGATCAAATGTAACTTCTGTATTTTTTTCTTTGAAGTTTAATGAGTTATATTCTATATCTCCATTTTTTATAAGCTCAACATTTCCATTTTGTGTTCCATTTTCTATTGTAATTTTATTTATTTTGCTATCTTTATAAGATGGAAAATATATATTTCCATTTGAATCAGTTATAGCTTTTATACTTTCTTTTATATTTGCATTTTCTCCGTCTTTAGTAATTACATCTTCTATAGATACAAGCTTTGCATCTTTATCTGCTGCAAAAACTGGCACTGATGATGAAGTCACTAAAGTTAATACTAATACTATAGTTAGTAGTTTTTTCATATAAATTTCCCTCCTAAACTATTCCTAATACTTTAAACCAAGTAAATGAAGCACCCATTAAAATTGCCCATTTTACTAATAATACAAGTAATCCATAGATTAATTCTTGTAATACAGTAAAGTATCCTGTGTTGTAGTATATAAGATTAACCTTACTACTTGGTGGTAATGTAATCGTATCCGCAATAGTTAATGCTGCTGGTAATGCCAATGCTATTGGATTATAACCTGATGTTTTTGCTATTGCTATTATTGTTGGTATAAGTATTATTGTTCTTACTGTTTTTGATGTAAATACTAAATGACTAAAACTTGAAATAAACATTATTGTTGCAAATAAAGCATAAAAACTTAAATTTTCAATTCCCAAAGAAGTAAATATACTATTAAGCACCCATGATGCAACGCCAGTATCATTTAATGCAACTCCACCTGCATATGCTCCACATGCAAATATTAATAAGTTCCATGATATCTTGGCCTCTTTCCACTTCAATATTCCTATATAAGGCATAAAGAATAATGCTGCTGATAATATTGCAACCATAACTAAACTTAGTCTAAATCCTAATATTTTAAGTTGTCCTTTATCTAGTGCCCACATAATAACCGTGAAAGCAAAAATAATAAGTGCCTTCTTTTCTGTTATTGACATTTTTCCAAGGCTTTTATATTGATCGTTCAGTTTTTTCATGTCTTCTACAGTTACTTTTTTATTATGAACTTTAAATAATGACTTACCTATAAAAAATGAAGCTATTAATGTAAGTATAGTTATTGGAGCTGATGCCATAAACCATTCACCCCATGAAATTTCATGACCTGAAAGATCTCTTATAAAGCTGACTGCAAGTATTTGTGATGATGTAGCTGTTAATATAGCAGCAGTTGATAAGTTATTTGATTGAATTCCTTGTAATGCTAATAATCTACCAAAGTTATTTTTAGGATCATCTAAATTAACATGAAAAGCTTCTATTACTAGCATTACTATAGGGAACATCATAGCAGCACGAGCAGTTGTTGATGGAACAACAAAAGCTATTAGAAAATTTGTTGCCATAAGTAATGCTAATATATTATTAGTACTCTTCCCAAATTTAGTAATAAGAAATAATGCTAACCTTTTAGCAAGTCCACTCTTTTCCATACCAGATGCTATTATGAAGGCTGCAAAAGTTAACCAAATAACTTCATACCCTAAAACCCCCATAACTTGAGTCTCGTTCCAAGCACCAGTTAATGGTAAAAGAACTATAGTAAGTAGTGCTGTTACATAATTAGGTATACTATTTGTTATCCATAATGTTAATGCAAATAAGAATACCCCCATTGCCATCTTTCCTGAATAAGAAAGTCCGTTTGGTGTTGGCATTGTAAAAATTATTGCAAATAATATAAGTGCTATTGGTAAACCAAAAAACTGCATTCTTATCTCAAAAGTACTTTTTTGTTTTTTTATCTTTACTTCTTTTTCTGAATTGCTCAAAATACATTCTCCTCTCATTTTTGTATTAGTTTCCTCGAGAATTATTCTAACAGTAAATCAAGTTACATATCCAATTACAAATACTTATTAAAAATTTTCTTTTTACTTTTACTATAAGCATTTTTTATAGTTACTTGTTTATTAGATTATTAATGTGTAGTATAATTTTACTAAAATAAACATATATTAAGGGGTATTGAAATGAATATTCAAAATATAAAAACATTTCTTATTCTCTCTGAAAATAAAAACTTTACCAAAACTTCCGAAGAGTTATTCTGTACTCAAGCTGCTGTGTCCCTTAGAATAAAAAGCTTAGAATCATATTTTAATACAAAGCTATTTTCACGAGATAATAAAGATGTAAAATTAACTGAAGCTGGAAAAGAATTTTTACCATATGCTAGAAAAATATTAGAATCAACAAATGAGGCTAAACTCAAGATTTCACTATTAAATGATTTAAAAGAACAGAAAATAAACATTTCATGTTCTAGCACACCAGGAACTTATATACTTCCTGATATAATATATAAATTTAATTTAAAACATCCATACATCTCTATATTAAACGATGTCAAATACGCTAAAGATGTAATACAAAACATAAAAGATAATGTATGTTCAATTGGTTTAATAAGCCAACCTGAATTTTTTGATGATGATTTAATTTGTGAAGTTATTGGTGAAGACCCATTGGTGTTATTAGTAGGTAATAACCATCCTTTTACCAAAAAAAAATCTATAAGTATAAATGATTTAAAAAACAGTACTTTCCTAATATCAAATCCTAAAAGTTCAATAACTAAATATTTTGAAAGTATAGGTAATTTTAAATTCAATTCTGAAAAGATTTACACAATAGGTAATATTGAAGCTATTAAACAAGGAGTTATTTCAAACATTGGAGTATCAGCTTTATCTTACTACTCAGTCAAAAATGAACTTAATTATGGACTAATTAAATCTATTCCATTTAAAGAAAACATAAAAATTAGTAGAAAACTTTATCTTATAAAAAATAAAAATTATAAAAAATGTATCGCTGATGAAGTATTTATTGATTTTTTAAGACATTCTTTAAAACAATTATAATAAGATTTTCTTATACACAAGTATTATTTTATTAACAGTAATGTTATTTTCTGCTAACTGCTAAGTTCTCTCATAAATCATTAGTGTAACCAACATAATATTCTAAATAAAAACAAGTGAAGTCTATACTAATTTAGTTTAGTTAAACTTCACTTTCCTTTAAATACATCGTGATATTTGTTTAAAACAAAGCGATTATTTTTAATATTTCTTCCCCATAATCATTTATTTTCTTTTCACCAATACCTCTAATATCTAATAATTTTTCTGCATTATCAGGTTTACTATTACATATATCAATTAAAGTTGTATCTGAAAAAATTATGTATGGTTTTTTATTTTCTTTAAACGCTTTTTCTTTTCTCCATTTTTTCAATGCCTCAAATAATTCTATATTTAAAATGCTTTCTTCTTTGTCTAAAATTTTAAATATAACTTTTTCTTTGTTTTTTAAGACTTTATATGAACGTTGATTAAGTTTTAACATTGAATATGTTCCTTCTTTTAAATCTACATATCCTTGCTTTAATAAGCTATTAATCAAATCTTTAATTAATGAACTACCATATTCTCTCATTATTCCATAAGTTGTTACTTTATCCAAATTATTTTGTATTATCTTAGGGCCTTTAAACCCTTTTAATATATCTATAAGTACTGATATTCCATATTTTTCTCTTGTTCTAAAAACAGTTGATAAAACCATTTGACTTTCCTTTGTAAAATCTTTTAGCTCATCATCATTTAAGCAATTACTGCAATTATTGCAGTAATTTAATTTTCCATAATTTCCAAAATAATTTAATATATATTTTCTATAACATTCTTTTAAATTGCAATAATCAATCATATATTGTAATTTTCTAAGATGAACTTCTCGTGTTTTAAAAGATGAACTCTTATTTATTATATATTCGACTCTTCTTATATCACTTTCATAATAGAAAAGATAACAATCGCATTTTTCTCCATCTCTTCCCCCTCTTCCTATTTCCTGATAATAACATTCTATATTTTGAGGGATAGTAAAATGTACTATAAATCTTATATTTGACTTATCAATGCCCATTCCAAATGCATTAGTTGCAATCATTACATTAAATTTTTCAAATAAAAAACCTTCTTGAAAACTTTCTTTTTCTTCATCTTTAAGCCCACCGTGATATTTTCCGACACTATAGCCTAAATCATTTAAATAGTAATAAAGATTATCTACTTCTTTTTGTGAAGCACAATATACTATTCCTGATTGTTCTTCATGACTTCTTATAATATCTTTTAATTCTTCTAATTTATCAATTTCTTTTAAAACAGTTAATTTTAAATTTTCTCTATTAATATCACCTATGTATATATATGGTTTAAATAACCCTAAAAGATTTATTACATCATCTTTTACCTCTTTTGTTGCTGTTGCTGTAAATGCAGAAATTACTGGTTTGTTCTTTAAAAGTTTATAAAACTCTGAAATTTGCAAATAGCTTTTTCTAAAGTCATGACCCCATTGAGATACACAATGAGCTTCATCAATAGCTATTTGAGAAATATCTAAATCTTTTATCATATTTCTAAATATATTTGATTCCAATCTTTCAGGTGCAATATATATTATTTTATATTCATTTATGGAAGCTTCTAATAATATGTTTTTAATCTCCTCAATACTTTGAGTGCTGTTTATGTATGCTGCTTTTATACCACTTTCAACAAGATTATCAACTTGATCTTTCATTAGAGATATTAACGGTGAAATTACAAGAGTTATACCATTAAAAATTAAGGCTGGTATTTGATAACAAATTGATTTTCCTGCACCTGTAGGCATAAGGCAAAAGGTATCTCTACAATTAAGAATACTGTTTATTATTTCATATTGTCCTCTTCTTAAAGTGCTATATCCATAATACTTCTTTAATACATAAAAAACCTTTTCTCTATTATCCATGAATTCCTCCCCCTTAATAATTAATTTAAAGTGTCTCTAAATAAAGTATATCTTAAAAAATCCAAATAATAAGCCAATTGTTTCATTCCTTGAACTGCTTTACTATTTACAGACATTCTATATCCAATTAACCCCAGAATAGCTATTATAATAATTATTATAAAGACTATTATTTTATTATTTTTAATGTTCATAATCAGTTCTCTTTTATTATTCTCATTATATAGTATATACCAGAGATAATAATTCTCAAACCTAAGTTAAAGTATTTTTAGATTTCTCCTTATTTAACTGTAAAATTATGTGTAAACTATTAGCTATAAGAACAAAAGATATACGCATGATTTTAAAGAGATAATAATAAATTTATATGAATAACTTTAAAACGTCTATACTACAATAATTCTAAATAAAAAAAGTTGTATCATAATTATTATAATTAAACTTGATACAACTCTTTTTAATACTATTTTTTATTTATAAAGTTCTTTTTCAGCATTCCACATATTATAGTATTTGCCACTATTATTAATCAATTCATCATGCTTACCCTGCTCAATAATTTTTCCATCAGACACAACGATTATTTTATCTGCATTTTGAATAATTGAAAGAGTATGAGCAATCATGATAACAGTCTTTTTATTTTTAAGAAGATTGAGAACTGCAGATTTAACAGCTATTTCATTTTCAATATCCAAAGAAGCTGTTGCTTCATCTAAAAGTAATATTGGACTATTTTTAAGAATAGCTCTTGCAATGGATAAACGTTGACGTTCACCACCTGAAAGTTCATTACCATTTTCTCCAACAAATGTATCATATCCATGTTCCATCTTTCTAATAAAACTATCACAGTTTGCTACCTTGCAAGCTTCTATTATTTCAGCATCTGTAGCATTCTGTCTTGCATGGCGAATATTATTTTTAATACTATCATTAAATAAAAATACATCCTGATCTACTATTGATATATAACTTAATACTTTTGAAGAATTAATATTATTTATTACAGTTCCTCCTATTTTAATTTGTCCAGACTGTGGTTCATAATATTTTGCAATCAAATTTAATATTGTTGATTTTCCTGAACCGGACTCTCCAATAATAGCTGTTAACTTTTCATTTTCAGCTTTAAAACTAACATTTTTAAGTATTTTTTCATTTTCTTCATAAGAAAAACATACATTGTCAAAATTTATTTCATGAGTTTTTGGTTCAAAATTTATACTAGATATTTCTTCTTCTTCTTCATCTACTACTCTTTCAATAGCTCTTCTTGAAATCATCATATTTTTATAAGAAGTAAAATCTACAAAAATTGCTGTTATAAGTTTACAGGCAAAAGTTGGTATCATAATTTCCATAATAAAATCAATTACATTTAATGTGCCATTTAATATTGATGATTGTCCTACAAGTATTATAGCTGGCATACAAAGACCAGTAATGACAGCTTGTACAGATCCAATTGGTATTACTTTTGCTTCATATTTATAACTTATATCAGAATACTTTTTCATGGACTTTGTAACTGTTTGATTTTTCGTTCCACCAAGTCCATATGCACGAAATGTTTGTATTCCTGTTATATATTCAACAACATTACTTACATTTTCACTTATAGTATTATTTTTTTCAGTACCATACTTCTTAACAACTCTTGCAGACAAGTATAATGCAGGAAACATTATTAAAGTCGCCACAAATATAATTAACCCGCCCTTAAAATACACACTACCCATAAATATAGTAAGCATACTAAGAAGTGAAATGTTTTTTATTATATCTCCTAATTTATGCGTCAAAATATTCTCATAATTGCTTACATCACTTGTTACTACATTAATATATTCTCCTGTCTTAACCTTGGTAAATTTAGAAAGTGGAATTTTTTTAATCTTATCACCTAAAAATAGCCTGATTTTTTGTGACATCTCTGCCCCTGCTATATGTCCACCCGTATATGCTATAGTATAAATAATTAATCTAAGAACAAATATGCCTATTAGTAAAGTACTATAATTCATAACTAATTCTCTACTTAAGGTTTTACCCACAAGTGATTTTATTAAAAAATATAACACTGCAAAGTTAGTTCCTGACATTAATCCTTCTACAACATTTAATATCATTGAAATATACAATTTCTTATTTTTTTTCATAACATTATTACTACTATTCATTTGAAACACCGCCCTCCATAACGTATGAAATATTACGTGCTTCATTATAATCATGCCATGATTTTTTGTAATATTTATTATTATTTAAAACCTCTTCATGTGTTCCTATAATTTCAATTGTGTTGTTTTCTACTACTGCAACACGATTGCAATTTTGCACTAATCCCAATCGATGTGCTACTATTATTACAGTTTTTCCTTCACAAAGATTGTAAATAGCCTTATCAATTTCAACTTGATTTTCTGGATCTGCTGCTGAGGTTGCTTCATCAAGAATTAAAATAGGAGCATTTTTAAGAATCGCTCTTGCAATGGCTATTCTTTGTTTTTGTCCTCCTGAAAATCTTGATCCATAACCTCCAACAAGTGTATTATATCCATTTGGAAGATTAATAATAAAATCATCTATCTGTGCTTTTTTAGCTGCAGATCTCACTTCTTCTAGTGTTGACTTCTTTCCCATAGCTATATTTTCAAAGACACTTCCTCTACTTAAAAATGTCTTTTGGAAAACAATAGATACATTTTGTAAAAGTGTTTCATAATCAATATCTTTTATATTCTTTTCACCAATTAATATTTCACCCTGATTAATATCATAAAATCTTGCAATAAGCTGTACAATAGTACTTTTTCCATTTCCAGATTTTCCAATCATTGCAATCTTCTCTCCATCTTTTATATTTAAATTTACATTTTTAAGTACATTAGTTTTTCCATCATAAGAGAAATCTACATTTTTAAGTATAATATCATGATTTTTAGGAAACTCTTTTGTACCACCTTTAAACATTGGTATATCTAAAATTTCTTTTATCTTTATTACTCCATTTAAAACTTGTGAAAAATTTGATCCTAATTCAAGCAATGGACGAAGTTCAGTTAAATATAATGATCCAACAAATGCAAATAATATAAATGTACTTGCTGTTATGTTTTCATTAAGTAACATAATTCCTCCAATTGGTGCAATTAAAATCAATCCACATTCGATTATAATTACATACATTGAAAATGGTATTCCCATTTTGCGTGACATCCTTTTCCAAACAGAACGTTGATCTTTAATTGCCTTAGCGTATTTTTCAAATGATTTACTTCCCATATTATAAGCTTTAATTAGTCTCATTCCGCTTATATACTCAATCATTGTTGAATTTAGAGATGCAAGTGAACTGTTCATTTCATCAAGTAAAGTTCCCACTCCACAAAACATAAAACATTGACAAAGTAATGCAATTGGAATTGGAGTCAATGAAATTAATGCTAATTTTAAGTTTACTGTGCAAAGATAAATGAAAACTGCTAATGGTCCACTTGCATACATTACAAGTTCTGGTAAGTGATGTGCTAAAAATAATTCTAGTTTTTCAATGTCCTCATTTAACACTTTCTTAATTTCACCAGTACTTCTTTCATTTAAATGACCTAATGGAATTTTAGCCATATGCTCATTAACCATGCATCTAACTTTAAATAATGTTTTATAAGCACCTTTATGTGACAATATTCCTGATGTCCCGAATGATATACACCTTATTATCACTGAAGCTCCAATAATAACTGCATTTTTAAATATAATTACACTTGAAATATCTTCTTTAAAAACAACATCAATTATATTGTAAATACACAAATATGGAATTATAATACATATTCCACTTATAAATGCACAAAATATAGATGAATATAAATAATATTTATCGCCTTCCGCCCATTTAAATAAAAGTGCTAGCGGCTTTTCTTTTTTTCGTTTCATTATAATTACCTTCCTTTCTTTCTGTAATTAAATGATAATGATATTCATTTAATATTTCTGCTCTTTCTTTTAGGTAATAGCCCGATTGAAAATTTTTTCAAAAATAATAGAGTGCATCAAACTTATTTTGATGCACTCATCTCTTTTCTATATTGTGTTGGTAGAACTCCAAAAGTTTCTCTAAACGCTTTTGCAAATTTACTCCCATTAGAATATCCACATAATAATGAAATTTCTAATATAGGAATCTTCTCATTTGAAATAAGCTCCTTTGCTTTCTTCATTTTATACATTTTACTATATGAAAAAATGGTATAACCATAAATGCTCTTAAATCCTTTTTCTAAATCAGTAGTATTCATTCCAACCATTCTAGAAAGACTTTTTATTGTAATAAACTGATCCACTTTGCTTAAAATAATTTTTCTAGCTTCTTTAATCTTCTCCACAGAAGTTTTAGAAAAATAAATTGTCTCATTTTTCTTATAATCTGTTCCTGATATTAAATATAGAATTAATTCAACTACTTTAATCTTCATAAGATAATTTTTATATTCATCTGGCAATACATAAAGTTCTTTAAAAATATGATGTATACTTTGGTTACCATGAGTTATGATACATCTATCAGAACAAAAAACATTTTTGAAGAAAGTATCTCCTTTAAATTCATTTGTTCCAAGCATAATATTTAGATTTTGTAAAAATTCATCTATATAAATCATAACTCTAATTCCAACAAAATGTTTTAAACTAAAGTCACATGAAATTGCCTTTGTTTGATATCCAAATAAAGATATATCACCATCTGCCATATAAGCATACTTTTCATTCCCAAATTTTATCTCAACTTGTCCTTTTAAACAGTAAGTTATTTCAACACAATTGGTTTCAACATTCATCATATTTTTAATAGGATTTTTTAGCTTTAAATCATTATATATAAGCTCTATTCCAGGCATTACTTTAAAACTTTGCATAGTTCCTTCTCCTGCCTGTGATGCAATTTTATAAATTATAGAATCTTTTTTACATATGCGTTCTCCTATAATTTGTTTAAAAAAATCTTTCTCTAAAGACCTCAAAATGATCCACCTATCACAGTAACTACTGCAAATAACGCACTAAAAATGCCTGTTATAACTAAATCTTTAACTGTTAATCTTTGATTTCTTTTAATAATTGTATTTTGCATGATATACCCCCTTTAAATTTTATTTAATTTACTATTTATCATCAAATTGTATTTAACTAATCTTCTTGTTCAACAATTTTATAATAAGTTTTTGCTGTTATCATATAAACTAATATATAAACTATAGCAAAAGTAATCATTGTTCCTAAAGTACATTGTAATAATATACTTGTATTGCTTATTGCAAATAAAGCTAACATTTTTTTCATTACTTTGAAGGCAAAAACAATATGAATTACAGCTGTAACTAATGGTAAGAAAAATACCATTAATATTTGTTTACTAATAGTCCTTTTAACTTCTTCTTTACTCATACCAACCTTTTGCATTATCTTAAATCTTTCACTATCATCATAGCCTTCTGAAATTTGCTTATAATAGATTATTAAAACTGTAGCCATTGTAAATAATAAACCTAAAAACACACCTATAAATAAGAATCCACCATTAATTGTAAAAAGCTCTTGTCTATCAGTATAAATGCTAGTAAAGTCTCCCTTATACATTTCATTAACCTTACTACTTATATCACTACAAAAATTCATAATATAATTTTTATCACCACTGACATCAAATGAGATGTTATATTTTATACTTTCTAAATCTTCATTAGTCATATCTTTATATATATTTTTTAAAACATCGCTATCCTTTACAACAATATAATAACCTTTTATTATAGCAGTATCTTGTTTATTTACGAATCTCAGACTATTAAGTTCATCTTTTATTTTATATTCCTTTTGCCCAATGTTTATAGATTCTTCATTAAAAGTTCCTTCCTGCGAAAATATTAATACCTCATTATTTTCTAAATAACTATCTTTTCCTTCAATTTGATTGTAATCTTTTAATGTTAACAAAGTTAAACCATATAATCTACTTATATTAGACATATCTTTTTGTGCAACTTCAAAAGCATCGTCATTTTTTATTGTCATCATTTCAATATAATTAAATGTAATCTTATTATCTAAATTTATATTATTATATTTTACTTCTTCATTTATCACATAGTTAATGCTCTCTGCATTTTCATTTGCTCCATTGTCTATAGATATACTTATATCTTGAGGATATTTATCTCTAAGACTATCTTCCTGTCCAACATATAAACATACTGTAGTAGATACTGTTAATAATACTGCTGTACTAAGTATACATATATTAGCAAGTCCTATCGCATTTTGCTTCATTCTATATATCATTCCTGATACTGAAATAAAGTTATTTGTCTTATAAAAAAACTTCTTATTCTTTTTTAATAATTTTAATAAAGCTATACTTCCAGCTCTAAAAGTACTGTATGTTCCAGCCATTACTAAAAGTACAGCTATAAAAAATAATTGAAGTGCTTCTACTGGAGATTTTACTGTAATTGCTATACCATAACCTATCATCAATTCAATAATTCCTGAAATAGCCAAGAATTTTGATGTTTTAGGCACTCTTTCTCCCTTTTCCCCACCTTTTAATAATTCTATAGGATTAGATATTTTAACTTGTATAAAATTCTTAATTAATATAACTATAAAAGTTATATTAAAAATCTTAACCGTAGAAATTATTGCTGGAATTGATATTGAAAAAGATAATGTAACTTTAAATTTCATTAAATTAAGCAATATTAAAAACAATAACTTGCTTATTAGAATTCCACCTATTAATCCTAACACTAAACTTATAACTGCTACTATTAGTGTTTCAAAAAAGAGTACTTTTGCAATATGCTTTTTTTCCATTCCAAGAATATTATAAAGCCCAATTTCTTTTTTTCTACGTTTTATTAAAAAACTATTAGTATAAAATAGAAATATTATAGAAAATATAGCTATTACATATGATGTAAATCCTAATAATGATTTTAATGCATAAGCACCCCTCATTGTGTCTAATCCTTTGTTTAATACCATAGACTTCATAGTATAAAATGTAATTACTGCACAAATTGCCGCTATAATATAAGGAAAATAAGTCTTACCATTCTTCTTCAAATTAGTCAGAGCTAATTTAAAATAAAATGAATTATTCAATTTCAGCACCTCCTGTTGTTAAAACAGTAAGACTGTCTGAAATCTTTTGATACATCTCATCATTATTCATAGCGCCACGATAAATTTGATGAAAAAGCTTTCCATCCTTTATAAATAACACACGACTTGCATGACTAGCTGCTTTAGTGCTATGAGTAACCATTACTATTGTTTGACCTGCTTTATTTATATCTGAAAATAAATCTAATAGTTCAGTAGATGATTTTGAGTCCAATGCTCCTGTTGGTTCATCTGCTAATACTAATTTAGGATTTGTTATAAGTGCTCTTGCCACTGCTGCTCTTTGCTTTTGTCCTCCGGATACTTCATATGGATACTTTTCTAATAAATCTCTAATTCCTAATTTACTAGCAATTGGTTTTAATCTTTCATTCATCTCTTTATATTCTTTTCCTGATAATACTAAAGGTAAAAATATATTATCTTTTAATGAAAATGTATCTAATAAATTAAAATCTTGAAATACAAATCCTAAATGATTTCTACGAAAAGCAGAAATTTCTTTTTCTTTTATATTCACAATATTATTTCCTTCTAATAATACTTCACCATTAGTCGGTTTATCTAATGATGCTAATATATTAAGTAATGTAGTTTTTCCTGAACCTGATTCTCCCATAATAGCAACATATTCTCCCTCTTCCACTGAAAATGAAATATCAGATAATGCCTCTACCTTATTTCCACCAAATCTTGTAGTATATATCTTCTTTAAATTTTTAACTTCTAATAATGCCATTTATTATTACCTCCAAATATTTTTGATGTACCTTATTACAAATTAAGTATAATAAAAAAAGAAATGTACTGCCTTAACCTTGACTTACATTTCTCCTTTTAATCTTACAATTGTGTAAGGTTACTCTATTTCAATATTTTTTCTTGAAAAATCAATAGATACTTTTGTTCCTTTTCCTACTTCTGAAGTAATAAATATTTTATTAGAAAGGTTATTTAAAATTTCTTTACATAAATATAACCCTATTCCCGTAGATTTTTTATTCATTCTGCCATTAAATCCTGTAAATCCTCTTTCAAATACCCTAAATATATCTTCCTCTTCTATTCCAATACCAGTATCTTTAATTATTAAAGTATCTTCTCTTTTCTTATCCATATAAATAGAAATTTTTCCTTCTCTTGTGTATTTTAATGCATTAGATAAAATTTGTTCTAATACAAAACTAAGCCACTTTTCATCAGTAATCACTTTATAATCTATTTGTTCTAAATCTAATGAAATCTTCTTATTTATAAATATCATAGAATGTTTTTTTACTACTTCATGAAAAATATTTTGTAACTCATACTCTTCTAAACGTAAATCACATGACATACTTTCTAATCTAAGATAATGAAGTACCATTTCAACATATTGCTCTATTTTAAATACTTCTTGATCCATAATCTTTTTGTATTTACCAGAATCCATAGATTGCAAAATCATGTGCAATGCAGAAATAGGAGTTTTTATTTGATGAACCCACATTGTATAATAATCTATCATTTCACTACGATTGTTATTAACTTTATGTTCTAACTCTACATTATTTTTATGTAACGCTTTAATAATACTTTGATAGTCTTTTTCTATTAAACTCTTATTTCTAGGTAAATTATCTAACTTTTCTTCTACACCATTGAGAATATCTTTTAAATATATATGCTTATTATAAAACTTATGAAAATCATATACACTAAATAAAAAAGCTAATGTACAAGTTAATAGCATTGAATATAAGACTGGTTCTAATGATATATGATACAAAAGATATACTGTAAAAAATATAAGTATAAATATAAAAAATACCAAAATAGTTTTTAACTTTTCTCTAATATAAGAATATATCATAAATAAAATAGATTCTCTCTTCATATTAATCACCCACTATATATCCAATACCTTTTTTAGTTTTAATAAAATCCTTAAGTTCTATATCTTCTAACTTTTTTCTAAGTCTAGTAACATTAACAGTTAAAGTGTTATCATCAATAAAACTATCACTATTCCAAAGATGCCTCATAATATCGTCACGCGAAACAGTTTTATTTTTATTTTCTAAAAGTATTTGCAGTATCTTAAATTCATTTTTACTTAATTCTATTTTTTTATTATTATATGTAAGAGTTGTATCACCTAAGTTAAGAACAGCTCCATTACTCTCTAAAATATTTGTCTGTCCTTGAAATGAATAAGTTCTTCTAATTAGAGCCTGTACCTTTGCAACTACTACATTTAAATCAAAAGGCTTAGCAATAAAATCGTCTGCCCCCATATTTATAGCCATAATTAAATTCATATTATCACTTGCTGATGATGCAAAAATTATTGGAACTTTAGATATTCTTCTAATCTCTGTACACCAATGAAATCCATTATAAAAAGGTAATGTAATATCTAATATTACTAATTGTGGATCATACTTAATAAAGTCTTCCATAACATTGTTAAAATCAGAAATAATTTCTGCCTCATATCCCCATTTGCATAAATAATTTTTCAAAATACTTGCTATAGTTAGGTCATCTTCTACAATTAATATCTTATACATTATGTCTACTCCTATATCTTAAATTTTTTCTATTATTATTCTGTTAAATGCTCTAACATTTCCTAATTATACCTTATTATTAATAATAAGATAACTCTTTTCTAATCTATTAAGCAATATTAAATAAGAACTAGTAACATTAATCATAATTTAAGTTACTAGTTCTTATATAAGTTATTTATTTTCTTTTCTTTTTAAATATTTTTCCTAATGCTTCAAAACAATTTATAAAATTAATGCTCTCTTTTGCATCTTTTATAGACTGTCTAAATTCTTCATCTCTATAGTTGCATTTTTCTGCTTTATAAACATCTTTCCCATCAATAGAAACAGTAAAATTATATATATTATTCTTTCCATCTATTTTTATTGCTTCACCTTTTCTAAGTTGAATAATCAAATTAAATGTATTTACTTTCTTATTATCTTTTGTAATTTCTTTTTGTTCAGATTTTAGTATTATTCCTATTTTAGCCCTACTTACATAGTGCTCTATATCCTTAATTACTTGTGAATTATATTTATTAAAGTCCATTGTAGCTCCCTCCAATCAATATTCTGTAAGTTATAACCTTTTTACAAATATATTCTGTTAAG
This sequence comes from Clostridium sp. ZBS15, assembly GCF_023845705.1. NCBI lineage: Bacteria > Bacillati > Bacillota > Clostridia > Eubacteriales > Clostridiaceae > Clostridium > Clostridium sp. ZBS15. The sequence goes on along the minus strand of NZ_JAMQHY010000040.1, from coordinate 45,219 downwards.
TATATTTGTATTACAGATATATGATTTGTTTTAAGAACTATTCTTTTTCTCCTTAGCTGGATATGTATTTATTGCACCTCAAATATACCAGTAAAAGTATTATTCATTCCTAGTAAATACTCTAATGATAAACCATGATTTTTTTCTATATACTATTATTTATACTCTTCTAATGTTTTTAATAAATCTTCAGTATCGAAAGGTTTTTTAATATAGCCTTTCGCTCCTAGTTCTATACATTTATCTTTTACACTTTCATATCCTACTGCTGATATAATAAATACAACTGCTTTAGGATTAATTTTCATCATTTCAGTTAATACATCAATACCATCCATTGTAGATTCAGACATGTTTAAATCCAGAAACACAATATCTGGATTTTCAATGTTAAATATATCTATAGCATCTTCTCTGCCTGATGCCTCAAATATTGTATGGAAACCTCCTTTTTCAATAATATTTTTTACAAACATCCTCATAAAAGATGAATTATCAACAATTAAGATCTTTTTCACATTAAAAACTCCTTTATATATGTTTTTTAATTTCCTAGCAAAGTAAGTCTTTTATTTCACCAAAAAATCTAATACATTCATCTATTTCACGTTTTAAAACTGCTTCCTCCAGTTTTATTGTCATTTCATAAATAGAAATTATTCTTAAATTTCCAGAAGAACCTTTTAATTCATGAGCTAATCCTAATAATATTATTATAATCGAGTACTTTACAATTTTCTTTAGTATTATCTTCTATCATGGTAATTCATATTTTTTTGATCTGTCTACCTTAAAGAGAACATATAATTTTAAATATATCTATACTTTATTTATATATAATTTTTATCTAATTTGTATAGTTATTTTAAAAATAATAGTAATAATATTATCTAAATAAAGAACACTACTAAGGAAAGGATGTGAGATATATATAATGAAAAAATTACTTATTTTTATTTTTATTATTTTTTGTATAATCATAAATACACCTTTAAAAGCCAGTGCATATAAAAGTGAACCAGTTCCTACTGCAAAAATTTACACTGAAGGTATATATCATTTTGATAAAAGTATTGGACAAAAAGTAACATTAAGATTAATCACACCTGAGAAACCAATAACTGTAATAATAATAGAAGATTCAAATGATAAATTAAAATACTATTTTAATCTTAATAATAATATTAATTTGACAAATGTATTCTTAAATATTCCAATAGATAAACATACTGTAATATTAAAAGGTGAAGGTCAACTTTCTCTTACATTTGAAGAATAATTTTTATTAATCTAAAATAAAAAGCCGTTATGGACTAATGATATAACTCATTCCATAACAGCTTATTTTATTTGTATTACAGATATATAATTACTCTTAAAGTATTATTATTTTATCCATCTCTTATTTAATAATTCTTTAAGCATTCTTATATTTTCCTCACCTAAAACATCAGAAATTTCTGTTTCTATACTCTCCTTTAATTCTTTGCTTCTTCTACAATAATCTTTACCTTTCTCTGTTAGATCTGCATATTTATTATTGCTTTCATCTATTACAAATTTTAAGTATCCTCTTAGCTCTAATTTTTTAGCACATTTATACATGGCTTGACGAGATATATTAGCTTGCCTAGCAACTTCAGCAATAGATATCTTACCCATTTCAATTTTAGCTAAAAAAAGTGCTTCAGTATGAGAAATCTCCTCATCTTCTACAGCTTCCCATCTATCTTCCACTTCACGTCTGAGTACAATATGTTTTTCGCTTATTAAATCTATTATATTTAAATTACTCTTCATCATTCTCACCTTATTCTTTATTTTCATATATTGTAACATATATTTTTCTGCATTTCAGATTTAATAAGTACCGCACCAAGTCAACTAAGTTGACACAACGCAGAATAATTGTTATAATTCATTTTGTCAACTTAGTTGACTTTAAAATATTTAATATGGGGGAAAATTTTTATTATGGGACAAACAAAATTACAAAAATTTATTTTTACTTTAATGATGTGCTTCGGTATGGTTTTAGGTATGACCATTTATAATATGCTATTAAATGAAGGCTTTCATAGTCAATTCTTTAATAATCTTTTAAAAGATTTTTGGCTTGGATTTATTGTTGCACTTTTATTAGATGTGCTTATTGTTGGTAAAATTGCAAAACCAATTGCACTAAAAATTGTGAAACCTAATAACGAAACTAAACCAATTAAGGTTATATTAACTATCTCATCATGTATGGTAATAGGTATGGTGCTTTGTATGTCTATGTATGGTGCTATAACAGCTGTTGGCTTTAATAGTGGAGCATTGAAAATTTATCCATTATGTATTATTAGAAACTTTATTATGGCATTACCTCTTAATATGCTTATTGTATCTCCAGTTGTAAGATTATCATTTAATAAAGTATTTTCTAATTAATCAAAAAAGACTATTACCATTTTATAATTAACAATAAATAGTAATAGCCTTTTTTAATTTAACAATCTTTATTCAAAAGGTGAATTTTTAAATGGAATAAAAAATCCTTTAGGATGCACACAAACAGGGCATACTTCTGGTGCTTCTGTTCCTTCATAAATATATCCACAATTAGTACACATCCATTGTTCATTATTAATTTTCTTAAATAGATTACCACTTTCTAATTCATCGGCATATTTTTTGAATCTATTAGAATGAATTTTTTCGATTGAAGCTATCTTATCAAATAATGTTCCAATTTCATCAAATCCTTCTTCTCTTGCAATTTTTGCAAAACCACTATAAATATCATCATGTTCAGCTGCTTCATGCTTTTCTGCTGCTCTTAAAAGAACTAATGTACTTGTTTCTACTTCTGCTGGATATGCTGCTGTTATAGTAATGTCTTCTCCTGAAAATTCTTTTAATCTTTTCATAAATTCTTTTGCATGAGCTTTTTCTTGATTTGCTGTATAGTTAAATAAATCTTGTAAAATAGAATATCCTTCTTTCTTAGCCACTGATGCAGCAATGTTATATCTATTTCTTGCCTGACTTTCTCCCGCAAATGCTCTCATTAAATTTTCTTTAGTTTGACTTTCGTTAAAATTATTCATAAATATATACCTCCTTGTATGATCTAGTTTTAATATTTGATAGAAAACTATTTATCTTTCTAACGAACATTATACTTCTTAATATTTTTAATATTCTTATTATTTGAAGATTAAAAATAATTATTCTTTACTTATGCAATAATAAAAATAAATGTATCAACCAAATTAAAATGAGCCATCTCAGCTAATGATTTGAAAAATCATTCTAAGATAGCTCATTTTATTTTTATTGCTATTTCTTTAACTAAAATTATGCTCTAACTTCAAATACAGATTTTTATGCTGCATCTCTATAATTCTTGACATACTTTCCAAAATCCCATTCTTTTAAGAACTTTTCAGTGCTATCATATCCAGATTTATATAATGCTAAACTCTTTTCTTTTGATAAGTCAAAATCTGTTGTGCTCACTCCAAGTGTTGGTATATCTATTGTTCTAACTAAATCCTTATCTCTAATATAATTATCTTCACTATTATGACTAAAAATGCAAGTGCTTAATACATCATATGAATAGTATAAGAAATTAGTCTTACCTTGTGCTGTATAACTTAACTCATTCTCATCAAGGTTAAATCCAAATGTAGGATATTCTGGTTTACCTTCTGAATCAAATATCCATATAGGATAATTAGATAAAATTCCACCATCCACAATAAAATTAGTACCTTTATCAGTATTTAATTCTACTGGCTTAAAGAAGAATGGAATACTCATGCTCATTCTTACAGCTTTTGATATTTCAAATTCCATAGGATCTATTCCATATTTTTTAAGATCATCAGGCAATATTAACATAGTGCTATTAGTTATATCAGCAGCGATTATTTTTAATCTTGACTTACCATTGACACATACATCCTTAAATTTAGTTTTTGATTTTGCTTTAAGAAGCTTGTGTATCCATTTTTCAAAGTAATCTCCACTATAAAAACCTTTTTCTGTAAATAAATTGTACATATGAGATGCTTTTTCTAATATATTGCCAGTACTTAATATAGATATATTTTTATCTAAGAAATTATTATAATCTGTATTAAGCATAATCTCTTTTACTTCTGCTGCTGTATACCCTACTGCTAAAAGTGCTGATATTATAGCTCCTGCTGATGTTCCTGCACATCTTTCTATTGAATATCCGTTCTCCTCAAGTTTAGCTATGGCTCCTACGAAAGCTACACCTTTTACTCCTCCGCCTTCAAATACAGCATCAAATTTCTTGTTATCATTATTCATATTTATCATCCCTTCTTATAAATTAATTTTATTTTTGAAGATTTTTTCAATCGATTGTGTTGTCTTCTATATACTAAAAGACCTCTTCAATTCAAAATGTAAACTTTAACTTATAAAAATTTAAAATATGAAATGTAATAACTTGTCATTTCTTTTATATATCTTATAAAAACAATAAAAAAATATTTTTTCATTTCTACTTATAATATTGATATAAAGCCAGACCTCAAATTTCCCCACTATATTTACTAAATTCTTTAAATTAAAAAGACCGTATAAATTATTCTATACGGTCATAATTCTCTCTGATTTTATTTTTCATTAATTGCTTTATCATACTCAAAATCTGCATATGCTTTTACTGAAAAACTACTTACTTTACCTGTAAATGGATTAATACCTACCTCTACTTTTTTAGTAGAATCATTTTTATCTTGATAGAAAAGATTCTTTCCTTTTACAAGTATACATTTAGGCGTTTCTATATCACCTAACTTATTTTGCTTAATAAAATCCTCTGCTGTATTTTTTAATTGTTTTTCACTAATTGTTAATGGAACATCTGATTCTTTAGGAATACCTTCACTAACCATTACAAAATCTACTTCCTTTGTATTTTCATTGAAATCAATAGAATAACATTTATCCTCGCTAACGCCAACCCATCCAGCTTGGACCATTCCATGTTTTAATTTTGATACTCTATTTTTAAGTCCATCATCATTTTTTTCAATGTAAGCTATTTCTTTATCATACTCTTCCTTGGAAATCTCCTTATTATCATATAAATCCTTCATTGCTTTTAGTTCCTTTGGCCTTAGTTCATCCAAAGTTTTTTCATTTAATATACATGCACTGAACTTAAAGTTTTCATTTTCTTCAACTGATATGTTGAAACACTTTTTTAAAAGATCTAGAGACTTCTCCTTATAAGCTTCCTCTTCAGCACCACTTACCTCAAAAGCATCTTGAGAAGCTGCTGAAGTATCATCTTTAGTATACACAACATTTTGCTTTACACTCTCTGCAAAAGCTGTTTTTATATTAATTTCATTAAATAAAGCACTAGTAGATGCTACTACTCCCACTGCTACTAATACTGCTGTTAGTTTTTTGGAAAACATAATAATTCCTCCCTATATTCTTGTTTTTCATTTTACTCTAATTGTGTGTAAATACTTACCACTCTTTAATTATAAAATTTAAATGTCCCAGAAGTTTATTTCAAATGTAAAATAGTTGTAAACTTTTATTTATTTTCCTAAAGAGCAATCTCAATCTAGAAACTTATAACAAGAACCTGCTATAAATAATGGACATATCATTGTAATATAAATATTTTAGAATACAGATTAAATTGATTTATCTATAGTTTTAGAAGGTTTATTAAAAATTATGGTTACTTCTGTACCCTTACCTAATTCACTATTTATTTTTATATCTGTATTATGAATTTCAGCTATTTTTTTGCAGATAGAAAGTCCAATACCTGCTCCGTTATTTTTTCTGCTCCTTGCTTTGTCAACTACATAGAAGGGCTGCCATATTTTATCCAAATGTTCTTTAGTCATTCCTGTACCTGAATCCAAAACAGATATAAAAATTTTATCATTTAAAACAGATACTCTTATATATATTTTAGAATCATTCCTAGATGCTTTTATAGCATTTTCCACTAAATTGCATAATGCTATCTTAATTAAATCTTTGTCCACATCTAATATGCAGTCCTCTTCTTCAATAATTAAATCTATATTTTTATCTTTAAACTTAACAAGTAGAGATTTTTTCACTTCATATATTATTGGCATAATTTTTTCAGGTGTTAATTTAATTTCCTGAGTCTTAGCATAAATTAAATCCATCATTTTAAAAGCCATTTGCTCAAGTCTTTTACCCTCTTTGTAAATATAGTCTGCCGATTCAAAAAATAATTTTTCATTATATTTTGATGTTCTTATTAAATTAGCATATCCAATTATAGAAGTTAAAGGTGTCTTAAGCTCATGAGTCAAGTTATTTATGAAAGTTTCCTTTTCAACATTAGATATCTCAAGTTCATTTATTTTATCTTCTATTGTCTGTGCCATCAGGTTAAAGTGATTTGAAAGAACATTAAATTCATCTTTTGATTTTATTCTTAACCTTTCAGAATATTGGCCCAAAGATATTTTTTGAGTAGACTCTATTAACGTATTTATTGGTTTTGTTATCAATCTGCTTATAAAAAACATAAAAACAGCAAAAAGAGAACAGATTAAAACATCCAATTTCATAAAAAGAGCATACTGATTCATTTTTTCAATGTATATGTTTGAAATATCTTTAGCATAATGTATTTTTATTGGAATATTATACACATTAACTAAGCTGCTTACATATAAATACTGCTTTCCATCTAATGTTCGAATAATGTAGTTGGTTTTTCCTACAGAAAGATTTTCTAATTCCTGTTTTTCATCTGAAACAGGAAATTTCACATCTGAATATAATATTTTATTTTGCTGATCTAAAATTTCTATATTTCCATGTTGTCCAGCTTCATCATCAATCAAACTGTTATATTCACTCATTAAAGCACTGATTGACATATTAATGTCAGGAGAAGTGTCTAAATAATAAATTTTTTGCAAAGCCAGAGAATTAATTCTGAATTCTGAAGAAACAAATTTTTGTTCTGCAAGACATTTCTCAACTTCTTTTTCTAATACATCATTATGAAGTTTTTGTATCAATATAAATCCAGCTATGTTTAAAGTAAATATTAGTAACAATAAAGAAAAGAAATATATTTTCTTCCATAACTTCATATCTATTACTCCTCTAATCTGTATCCAATTTTATATACAGTTTTTATTTCATCCGTAAGATCTAGCTTCTTCCTTATTTTTTGAATATGAGTATCTATTGTTCTTGTTTCCCCCATATATTCGTACCCCCATATCTTTTCTAGTAAATATTCCCTTGATAGAGCCATATTTTTATTTTTTGCAAGCAAAACCATGAGTTCAAATTCCTTTAAGGTAAGATCAATTGTCTCATCATCTTTTTTAATAATTCTTTCTTCTTCGTATATTTTCAAATTCTTAAATTCTATACAATTACTATTTTTAGAATATCGCCTTAAAACTATTTCAATCCTTGCCAGTAGTTCAACTGTTTCAAATGGTTTGACAATATAGTCCTCTGCACCAGATTTAAGACCAGTTACCTTATCTGCAAGTCCATTTTTAGCTGTGAGAAATATTACTGGTATATTTAAATCTTTTATTCTTTTCATCAATTCAAAGCCATCCATACCTGGTAGCATAATATCCATAAGTATAAGATCAAAAGATTCTTCTTTTAACAAATTAAAAGCTTCTAATCCATCAAATACTTGCTTGCTTTCATAACCAACCATGCTCAGGTTTATTTTTATTAAATTAGAAATAGCCTCATCGTCTTCTACAATTAAAACATTTATTTTCAACTATATTCCCCCTAGTATAATAAACTAATATTTTTCAGTAAATGTTTGATTTATACTTTCATTATATAACAAAGTTTTTAAAAACATTGCAAAATAGTTGTAAAATGGTTGTAAAATGGATGTAAGATAAATTAATTCATTTGCTGATTATATTTTACTTTTATCTAGTTTTTTAGCTATTTAATCTTACCATTATCAAATAAAAAAGGAATACTCAAAGCTCTTATTGCTCTAAGTATTCCTTTTGATTTCTATTCATTAATTATAATCTATTATATCTTTTTTGATACTTTTTAAGTTCTACAATAAATTCTAAAAATCATGAATTAATCCTAAACTATCTAATTTTTAAAAATTCTTCTTTTAATTCTCTTGTGGCTTTTTCAATATCTTTTTGTGCTATAATAGCCGATACTATAGCTAATCCGTCTATATTTGTTTCCTTAAAATCTTTAACTCGTTCTTTATTTATCCCACCTATTCCAACTACAGGTATTGATACTTTTTTCATTATTTTCTTTAATTCATTCATAGTTGTTGACGTTGCATCTTTCTTAGTTTCAGTTGAATACATTGCTCCAACCCCTATATAATCTGCGCTATCTTTTTGTGCCTTTAAGGCTTCATCTAAATTACCAGCTGAAACTCCAAGAATTTTATCTTCTCCAATTATATTTCTCACAATAGTTGCTGGTAAATCGCTTTGTCCTATATGAATTCCATCTGCATCAACAGCTAAAGCTATATCAACTCTATCATTTATTATTAATGGTATATTGTATTTTTGTGTTATTTTTTTTATTTTTAATGCTGTTTCATAAAAATCATGCGATGAACATTCTTTTTCTCTTAGTTGAACTAATGTAGCTCCTCCAAGTATTGATTGTTCTACAGCCTCCTCTAAAGTTTCAGTGCTCATTAAATCCCTATCTGTAACAAGATAAATACTATAATCTATTTTATTATTCATAAACTCTCCTCATTTCAATAACATATTTTTAAATTCCACAATTGAATTTATTCCTATACTATCAATTTTCAATTCTCACTTCTCAATTAATCTTTACCCTCGCCTTTTCCTTTATAATATTTTCATTCATCATACTAATAGCATCAATAAGTGAAATATGGAAAGTTCCCATTCCTATTCCCTTAGATTTTTCATACGCAATTTCGCCACTTATACTCATTGTTAAAACTGCACATATGGCTGCTATAAAATAATCATCACTCGCTCCAGCAAAAGCTCCACATAATGCACTACTCATGCATCCTGTTCCTGTAACATTAGCAAGCATTTTATGTCCATTAGATAAAATCACATTTCTTTTTCCATCTGAAATAATATCATGTACTCCTGTAATTGCCACAACACAATTTAATTTTTTGGCTAGTTCTTGTGCTACAATCACCTTTTTATCATTTCCCATATTCATATCACGTTCTGAAGCATCAACCCCTTTTGTTTCAGATCTTAATCCACATATAAATTTTATTTCAGAAATATTTCCTCTAATTATATCTACCTTTACTTCACTCAATATCTTCTCTGCACTTTTATTTCTAAAATTAGCGATTCCAGCTCCAACTGGATCAAAAATAACTGGAACATTGTTTTTATTAGCACTCTTTCCTGCAAGAATCATAGCTTCAACCATTTTCTCACTTATAACTCCCATGTTTAAAACTACAGCAGATGAAATACTTGCAATTTCCTCAACTTCCTTAACATAATCAGCCATAGTTGGGGAACCTCCAACTGCTAAAATTACATTTGCACAATCTGTTGCTGTAATATAATTAGTTATACTATGTACTAATGGTTTCTTTGTTCTAACCTCTTCTAACAATCTTCCAACCTTATCTAATATCTCATTAATCATTAATTTCACATCCCCATTTCTTAATCATATTCTATTTTTCAAAATTATGTTTTAATGCTTATATAAAATATTAATTAAATATATTTTTATATACTTAAAATAAATAACATAATATTATAATTTAATTATATTTTGGTATTTAGAAAATTAATCACACAGGAACCTCGCTTCTTAATACATTCGCACTATATTCTAATAAAATTTATAAAAATGATGAGTTGGTCCTACACCTTTTCCAATTGAAAATCCGTTTTCTATAGCACCTGTTATATATTCCTTTGCTTTTATAACTGACTTTTTAATATCTATACCTTTTGCTAAATTTGCTGCAATTGCTGATGATAATGTACAGCCTGTCCCATGAGTATGAATTGTATTTATTCTTTTTTGTGGAAGGCATATGAACTCATCTTCATAAAGCAATAAATCAGTTGCATCATCTTTTAAATGTCCTCCTTTAACTAATACATACTTTGGACCTAATTCTTGCAATTTTTTAGCTGCTTCCTTCATTTCATTTAAATTATTTATTTTCATTCCTAATATTTCTTCTGCTTCTGGAAGATTCGGAGTTATCAAAGTTGCTAATGGAAATAATTCTTCAATTAATGTATCCTTAGCATCTGGAGATAATAAATTAAATCCACTTTTAGAAATCATAACTGGATCTAACACTACCCTGGGCAAGTTCTGAACTTTTTTTAGTCCATTTGATATAGCTTTTATAGATTCAATTTTTGAAACCATTCCTATCTTTACTGCATCAACAATAATATCATCAAAAATAACATCTATTTGTGATTCAATAATTTCTGGATTTATATCTTGTATTCCAAAAACCCCCATTGTATTTTGTGCTGTTATTGCTGTAATAACGCTCATTCCATATACACCATTAGCTGAAAAAGATTTTAAATCAGCTTGAATTCCTGCCCCTCCACAACTATCTGATCCTGCTATAGTTAATGCTTTAAACATTTTTATTCATCCTCTCTTTTATCACGTTTTTATATAATTAAATAAATTACACCTATTCAGTGCCTTTTGATTGATTTAAATTTACTTGATTTTTCACTAAAATATTATTTATAACTGGTACTTTTAAAAATAAATAAGCAATTATTGCCCCTACACTACAACTTAATGTAAATGGAACAATAAACATTATTACAGCACCTTCCTTTCCTAAAAATATATTAGCTATTGGATATGATACTAATGCCCCTAATAATCCCGTTCCTATAATTTCTCCTATTGATGCACTTAATAAATATCTAAACTTTTTATAAAAAATCCCTGCTAATAAAGCACCTATCATACTCCCTGGAAAAGCTAATAAGCTACCTGTTCCTAGCATATTTCTTATCATTGATGTAACAAATGCATTACTTACTGCATAAATTGGTCCTAATATTATTGCTCCTACAACGTTAATAAAATGTTGTACTGGAGATACTTTTGCAATTCCAATAGGAATTGAGAAAGTTCCAAATAAAACTGCCAAACTAATTAATACCCCACTTAATGCAATCTTTTGAGCCTTACTCTTATCATTCATATGTTTCCCCCTTAAAATTTAAATTTGTATATTTAACCAAAAAAAATGTAGCCCAAGGGCTACATAATATAAACTATTTTGTCTTATATATATCCTTCCCTCCGTTGGTACTAGCCAAATCAGGTTATAAGGGTCTAGGAAATCATTTTTTCCAATCTCAGCTGATATATCAGCACCCCTAGTTATTAATTCAATATTTTGTTTTCTATAACATATAGATTATACCATTGATGTAAAAAAATCAAGAAAATCTATATAAATTGTTTAATCTTTCAGTTGCCTCATTTAGTTTTTTAATTTATATATTTAATATTACGTCGTCTACTCATCACCAAAAACTTGCTTTTTAAGTCTTAATCCAGTAGGTGTTGTTGCTATTCCACCCATTGCAGTTTCTCTTAATGATGATGGTAAACTTTTCCCAACTTTGTACATAGCAATTACAGCTTCATCGAATGGTATTTTTGCTTCAATACCTGCCATAACCATATCTGCAGTACAAAGTGCTGTTATCGCTCCTTGAGCGTTTCTTTTTGCACATGGTATTTCAACTAATCCTGCAACTGGATCACATACTAAACCTAATATGTTTTGAAGTATTATAGAACCTGCATCTAAACTCATCTTTGGAGTTCCCCCCATCATTTCTACAACTGCTGCCGCTCCCATAGCTGATGCTGAACCACATTCAGCTTGACAGCCTCCTTCTGCTCCAGATAATGTTGCATTAAGTCCTATAATAAGCCCAACTGCTGCTGCTGCTAATAATCCTTTTATAAGTTCATCTTCATTTAATTCAAGAATTTCTCCTGCAGCTAAGATAACTGCTGGAAGTATTCCACATGATCCAGCAGTAGGACATGCTACTATTTTCCCCATAGATGCATTTACTTCTGATGAAGCAAGGGCCATTGCCATTGCTATTGTAGTTGCTCTGCCAGTCAGTGTTTTTTTTGACTTTGAATACTCATATAACTTGTGTCCATCTCCACCAATAAGACCACTAACAGAATATACTTCTTTTTCTGTTCCTTCCTTTGCAGCAGCCATCATAACATTTAAATTTTTTCTCATTTTTTCTATTACTTCTTCTCTTGTTAAACTTTTTTCTTCAACTTCACATCTTATTGCATATTCACTTAAAGATATATTATTTTCCTTACAAATTTTTAATAGCTCTTCACCTGTTCTTGCAAGCATTTTATTCACCTTCCTTTGCTGGACTTATTGAAATAACTCTATGTACTAACTCTAATTTTTCTATTTCTCTTATGGCTTTTTCACTAACCTTATTATCCATTTCAAAAATCATTGTAGCATCTTTGCCTTTGTGATTTCTAAAAACTTTCATGAAAGCTACATTTATATTTTCCTTTGATAAAATACTAGTTACACTATGTATAACTCCTGGTAAATCTCTTTGAGAAACTATTAAAGTTTCATAATTTCCAGTGAATTCAACTGGATTACCATTAACTTCAGAAATTTGAATATTTCCACCACCAATAGATGATCCAACAACTTCACAATAATCACCATTTGATGTATTCATTAAAAACTTAACTGTATTAGGATGTACATCACCTAAATCAGCCTCTTTAAATGAAAAATTCATTCCTTTTTCTCTTGCTATTTCCATAGAATCTCTAAGTCTTTCATCACTTGGTTCCATTCCTAAAATTCCAGCAACTAAAGCTCTATCTGTCCCATGCCCTTTATATGTTTTACCAAAAGATCCATGTAATAAAAATGTTACTTCCTTTATTTCATTACCAGCTATTATTCTTGCAATTTTTCCAAGTCTTGCAGCTCCAGCTGTATGTGAACTAGATGGCCCTATCATTATTGGTCCTAAAATATCAAAAACACCTAAACTTTTCATAAACATTATCTAGCTAAATATAATAAATTTTAGCTAAATACCCCCTCTCATTAAACATTTATTCCACTGCTTTATGGCATAATGTTGATATATGTATAAATAAAACTGTGTAGATAAAATATATCAACAAATATGAAAAAACAGATAATTTTATTTTTAAATTTATTTATAAAAATTAAATTTCATTTTATTGTCCATATATAGAATGCATAATTTAAGTAGCATAGTCAAGGGGTACGAAAAAAAGATATGTTTTACAATTTAAAACATATCTTTTATAAATATTATATTTAATATTCATAGAAGCAACTTCCACCTATAAATTCTCTAAGTATTGAATTCATAGGTACATAACATGGATCTACTTCTTTAAAGAAATTTAATATAGATTTTAATCTGGCTGCTTCTGCATATACTGGACTGTCTTCTTTAACCTTGTTTAGTTCTTTTAATGCATGTAATTTTAATAATCCTAGCTCATACACTAATGTTGAATTAAACATTACATCTGCTTGATCCTGATAAACAAATATATTATTTTTTTCACCTTTTTTTACTGATGGCCACATTTTAAGCGTTGCTTCTGCATCATGTCCTCTACTTAATGAATCTCTTACTATTCTTCTAACTTTTCTAACATCGGTTGTTGGTATTCTATTGTGATTATCTAAATTTAGTTGAGTTAATGCTGAAATGTAAACTTTAAAAATTTTATTTTGATCAACATCTGAGGTTAATATTGGATTTAATCCATGAATACCTTCTAATATTAATACGCCATTTTCATGTAATTTTATTTTATTTCCATTCCACTCTCTCTTTCCAGTGAAAAAATTATAAGTAGGAATATCAACAACTTCACCATTCATTAAAGCTGTAAGTGATTTATTAATTAGCTCTAAATCTAATGCATAAATAGATTCATAATCATACTCACCATTTTCATCTCTAGGCGTATTTACTCGTTCTACAAAATAATCATCTAATGAAAGAGATTGAGGTATAAATCCATTAACTTTAAGTTGTATTGCTAGTCTATTTGCAAAAGTAGTTTTTCCTGAAGATGATGGACCTGCAATAAGAACTATTTTCACATCTTTTTTGTTAACTATTTGATCTGCTATATTAGCTATCTTCTTTTCATGTAGCGCTTCTGAAGTTAAAATCAAACTTTGAGCTTCATTACTAGAAAGTTTTTCATTCAAAGTCCCTACTTCTCCAATATCTAATATACTTAGCCATTTTTCTGTTTCTAAAAATATATTTCTTAATTTTCTTTCTTCTTTATATTGTGGTAATTCATTTAAATTTTCTTTTTCAGGACTTCTTAATATAAATCCTGATTCATAATAAATTAAATCAAAAGCTTTTATAATACCTGTTGAGTATGCCATTTGACCATAAAAATAGTCATATCGTCCTTCTAATTCATATAATTTTACCTCATTAAGATTAGAATTTTCTAAAAGCAAAACTTTATCTTCCATTCCATATTGGTCAAATATATTAATAGCTTCATCTTTAGAGATTCTTATACTATTTATTAGAACATTTTTAATTATAATTTCTTTCATTTTTTCTTTAATTAATTTTATATCTTTTTCATTTAAAGTATCCTCTTTAATTACCTCTCCAAATAACCCTTTACTAATTGAATGTTCTATCTTAATTTTTGAATTTGGAAATAAGTCTAAAGTAGCTTTAATAAATATAAATTGCAAAGTTCTCGTATATATATTTAATCCCATTTCTGTATTAAAATTTATTGTCTCTATCTCTCCACTTTCACTAATAATATCTCTTAATTCATGATATTTTCCATTTAATTTGCATAATGCTATATTCTTAACTTCTACTATATTTTTAGATAATACATCATAAAAAGTATCAGTAGAATTTTGTTCTTTATTGTTAATATTATAAACTATCGAATTCATTAACTATATCCTCCCAAAAATTCTAATTGTCCTATATTATATTATATCTAATTTCCCATAAAAAGATAAATTTATTTTTTATTTTGCATATTCCAACGAAATATTACAAATATTATTTATGCGAGGTGTATTTATATGTTTATCGTTTTTATTAGAACTGCAATTTTATATTCTTTAGTAGTTGTAGTAATGCGTTTAATGGGAAAACGTCAAATAGGTGAACTTGAACCTTATGAATTTGTAATAACTATTATGATTTCAGATTTAGCAGCTTTACCAATGCAAGATTCTAGACTCCCATTATTACTTGGTATAATTCCAATTATTACATTACTATTTTTAAAAACTATGCTTAGTGTAATAGACTTAAAATCCCAAAAAGCCAGAAAAATTATAGATGGTGAACCAACTATATTAATATACAATGGCAAAATAAATTATATTGCACTAAAAAAGCAACAATTAAATATAGATGAATTATTAGAAGAATTAAGAATTGCAAATTATTTTAATCTTGATGAAATTCAATGTGCTATTTTAGAAAATGGAGGGCAGTTATCAATTTTGCCTAAGGATTATAATTCACAATCTCAATCAAAATCTAGTGATAATACTGCTAAAACAAAGGATGTAAAATTGCCTAAGGTATTAGTATCTGATGGGAAAATAAATAACAATGCTTTAACAAGTATGAAAAAAGATAAGGATTGGATACTTAATGTTCTTAAAAATCATAATATAAATTCAATTAAAGATGTTTTAATAGCTATGTATGATACTGAAGGTAATTTTAAATATCAGCTTTATAATGATTATGATGAGGAGGGTAATTAATGAAGAATGTTAGAGCTTCAATACTACTTTTTCTTTTTATAATGATATTTGTTTATTTTGCTAATGTCTCAATATTAAAATTATGCGATAATATTGAAAATGTTACAGAAGAAATAGAACTTAATATTATTGAGGGTAAAAATGAAGACGCTTATATAAAATCAATAGAATTAATGGATATGATTCAAAATAAAAACTTCATAACCTCAGTATATATTAGTCATCAAGAAGTAGATATACTTGTTACTGACGCAGCAAAACTTTCAGTATATTTATCTCATAATGATACATCTGAGGCAAATGCTACATTGCATGCATTGAAATACAATTCTAGAAACATGCGAAAATTACAAATTCCTAATCTAGAAAATATATTATAAAAGTTATAATTATTATGTAAATTAATTATAATTATTAAAATATATTCCAAAAATCACTATATTTTATGATGTTTTTTTTTATTTTAACTCGTTAAATGTAGAAAATACAAGCAGTATAGTTTATAATTGTTTTTGTACGGTTAACATTAATCGTAAACCATAATTTGAAAATTTGAAAGGTGGTACAATTAACATGGCATTAGTTACTACAAAAGAAATGTTTAAAAAAGCTTACGAAGGTGGATATTCTATCGGTGCTTTCAACATCAACGATATGGAAATAATTCAAGGTGTTATTAATGGAGCAAAAGCTAGAAATTCAGCAGTAATTCTTCAATGCTCAACTGGAGCAATTAAATATGCTGGAGCTAAATACTTAAAAGCAATGGTAGATGCTGCTATAGCTGAAACTGGAGTAGACGTTGCTCTTCACTTAGATCACGGTCCAAGTTTTGAAGCTGTTAAAGAAGTTATAGATGCTGGTTTTACATCAGTAATGTTTGACGGATCTCATTTTGATTATGAAGAAAATGTAAAGAGAACAAAGGAAGTTGTAGACTACGCTCACGCTAGAGGAGTTGTTGTTGAAGCTGAACTTGGAGTATTAGCAGGAGTTGAAGATGACGTTGTTGCTGATTCTCACGTTTATACTGATCCAGAGCAAGCTGTTGATTTTGTTAACAGAACAGGCGTTGATTCATTAGCTATCGCTATCGGAACTTCACACGGAGCTGTTAAATTCCCACCAGATGCTAAACCAGAATTAAAATTCAACATATTAGAAGAAATTCAAGCAAAATTACCTGGTTACCCAATCGTTCTTCATGGTGCATCAGCTGTTGACGCTAACACTGTTGCAACTTGTAATGAATTCGGTGGAAAAATAGCAAACGCTAAAGGTATTCCAGTTGATATGTTAAGAAAGGCTTCTTCAATGGCTGTATGTAAGATCAATATGGATACAGACATAAGATTAGCTATGACTGCTGCAATAAGAAAAACTTTCGGAGAAAAACCAGAAGTATTCGATCCAAGAGCTTATCTTGGTGCTGCAAGAACTGCAATTCAAGAAGTTGTTGAATCAAAAATTGATAATATCTTAGGATCTGCTGATTCTATGAAATAATATTTTTTTAAAAGACGAGGTATAATAACCTCGTCTTTTTTTATTCTTTTATACAACTTATCTATACTAATTTTCTATTATAATTTAACATAACTCTCTTTTCATCTTTATACTCAACTTTAACACAATCTTTTTCTACAAGTCGCTTAATTCTACAAACAATAAATCAATCTTTTAAATAAAGTCTACCCTAACAATAAACTATCCTACCACTTTAACTATGAGAATATTTTTTCTTGGTATTTCTTTAGAATAAAATAATAACATTCCTAAACATTTTTATATTTATGCATTTTTATAAATACTTATATGTTTTGTATAAATATAATCACATATTTTTTTAATTATCATGATTTTTTATTTTTTTATAAATAATTTTATTATTATATTTTATAATAATTCATTAAATTATAGTCATATTTTTTAACTTTTTCATATAAATATTAACTTTTTATTCTTTTAAGTAACTATTCAAAATAATTTTGTCGTTATTTTTATTTATTAATTTATTGATTATTTATGCATATAATTGTATAATTATAAACAATACTTGAAATATATATTAATTAATTTGTTTTTAATTTAGTTATGATTTAAATACTTGATTATATTTAAATATTCAATATCAAATATTTTTGTAATTAGCAATATTACTAAAATAATATTATCTATATTTTAACTCATAACATTTTTATAACTATAAGGGGGCTTTAATATGAATAAATTAAATAAAGTTATTTTGGCATATTCTGGAGGATTGGATACTTCAATAATTATTCCATGGCTTAAGGAAAATTATAATTGTGAGGTTATCGCAGTCTGCGGAAATGTTGGACAAAAAGATGAATTAGATGGATTAGAAGAAAAAGCAATAAAAACTGGGGCATCAAAATTATATATAGAAGATTTAACTAAAGAATTTGTTGAAGATTACATCTTCCCTACTATTCAAGCTGGAGCCATTTATGAAGGAAAATATCTTCTTGGTACTTCTTTCGCTAGACCATTAATAGGAAAAAGATTAGTAGAAATAGCAAAAGTGGAAGGTGCTGATGCTATTTGCCATGGATGCACTGGAAAAGGTAATGATCAAGTAAGATTTGAATTAGCTGTTAAAGCTTTTGATCCAGATATGAAAATAATTGCACCATGGAGAATTTGGGATATTAAATCAAGAGAAGATGAAATCACCTATGCAGAAGCAAGAAATGTTCCTATAAAAATAAATCATGAAACTAATTATAGTAAAGATAAAAATATATGGCACTTAAGTCATGAAGGTTTAGATTTAGAAGACCCTAAAAATGAACCTAAATATGATGAAATTTTAGAGCTTTCTAATTCTTTAGAAAAAGCACCTAATGAACCAACCTATATTACTTTAACATTTGAAAAAGGTAATGCTGTTGCATTAAATGGAGAGAAAATGGATGCTGTTACTTTATTAGATGAATTAAATAAAATTGGTGGAAAAAATGCTATCGGCATAACAGATATGGTTGAAAATAGACTCGTTGGTATGAAATCAAGAGGTGTATATGAAACTCCTGGTGGTACTATTCTCTATAAAGCTCATAAAGACTTAGAAGAACTTTGTTTAGATAAAGAAACTTCTCATTATAAAGAACAAATATCATTAAAATTTGCAGATTTAGTTTACAACGGTCTTTGGTTTACTCCTCTTAGAGAAGCATTATCTGAATTTATCAAAAAGACTCAAGAAACAGTAACTGGTGAAATTAAATTAAAATTATATAAAGGAAATATTGTCAATGCAGGTATGACTTCTCCTTACTCTTTATATAGTGAAGAATATGCTACTTTTGGTGAAGATGCAGTTTATAATCAAAATGATTCAGCAGGATTTATAACATTATATGGTCTTCCTACTGTTGTCAAAGCAAAAATGTACCAATCATTAAAGAAAGAGGATAAATAATTATGAAACTTTGGGGCGGACGATTTAAAAAAGGAACTGATGAATTAGTTAATGATTTTAATTCATCTATAAATATAGATTCAAGAATGTATAAAGAAGATATTGAAGGAAGTTTAGCTCATGCATCAATGCTTGGAGAACAAAATATAATTTCAAAAGAGGACAGCTTAAAAATAACTTCAGGACTTTTAGAAATTTTAAAGAGAATGGACAATGATGTTATTAATATAGATTTAACATCTGAAGATATTCATAGTTTTGTAGAAAGTACTTTAACATATTACATTGGAGAATATGGAAAAATGCTTCACACTGCAAGAAGTAGAAATGATCAGGTAACATTAGATTTAAAATTATATTTAAAAAAAGCATTAGTAAAGTTAAGAAAAGATATTTTATATTTAGAAGAAGTTTTATTAGAAAAATCAAAAGAACATATATCAACCATCATGCCAGGATATACACACATGCAAAAAGCTCAACCAATAACACTATCTCATCATTTATTAGCATATGCTGAAATGTTTAAACGCGATATTGGAAGAATAAATGATGCTTATAAAAGAACAGATGAAATGCCATTAGGAAGCGGTGCCTTAGCTACTTCTACTTATCCAATAGATAGATATATGGTTGCAAAAGACCTTGGATTTTCTAAAATCACATTAAATAGTTTAGACTCTGTTTCAGATAGAGATTATGTAATAGAAACTTTATCTGCACTTTCTCTAATTATGATGCATTTATCAAGATTTTCTGAAGAAATAATTCTTTGGTGTACAGGAGAATTTAATTTCGTTGAACTTGATGATAGTTATAGCACTGGAAGCAGTATAATGCCTCAAAAAAAGAATCCAGATGTTGCTGAATTAATAAGAGGTAAAACTGGTCGAGTTTATGGTGATCTTATAACACTTTTAACTGTAATGAAAGGTATTCCTTTAGCTTATAACAAAGATATGCAAGAAGATAAAGAAGCTTTATTTGACGCTTTAGATACTGTTACTCTATCATTAAAAACATTTGCTGGAATGATTAAAACAATGAAAATAAATAAAGATAATATGAAAAAAAGTGCTGCTCTAGGTTTTACTAATGCAACTGATTTAGCTGATTATTTAGTAAAAAAAGGCTCTTACTTTAGAGATGCTCATGGAATAGTAGGACAAATAGTTCTCCAATGTATAAAAGATAATAAAATGATTGAAGATTTAACGCTTGCTGAATTAAAAGAGTACTCTCCTACTTTTGAAGAAGATGTATATGATGCCATCAATTTATATACTTGTGTTGAAGAGAGAAAAGTCATAGGTGGACCCTCTAGAGAATCAGTGAAATTTCAAATAAAAGAACTACAAGAATTTATACACCAATTCAAAGGGGATGAAATGTATGATTAAAATTGGAATAATAGGAGCAACTGGATACGTTGGTGTTGAATTATTAAGATTATTATTAAATCATTCACAAATAGAAATTGGAGCTATAAGCTCCGTTTCTTTTGATGGACAAGAACTTGATTCTATATATAAAAATTTTTTAGGTAGAACAAATTTAATATGTACAAATATGAATGAAGTTATTAAAAAAAATGATGTTATATTTACTGCATTACCTCATGGATTAAGTGAAGATATAGCAAAAAAAATAATAGAAAATAATAAAATTTGTATTGATATGGGGGCAGATTTTAGATTAAGTAATGAAGAGGAATATAAATATTGGTATGGAAAAAATTTTTCTCATCCTAAACTTCATAAACAAAGTATTTATGGACTTCCTGAATTAAATAAAGAAAAAATTAGAAAATCTTCATTAATTGCTAATCCTGGATGCTATCCAACAAGTATAGAACTTGGCTTAATTCCTTTATTAAAAAATTCTTTAATTAAACCAAATGGGATTATTTGTGATTCCAAATCTGGTACTACTGGATCTGGAAGATCACTAAGTTTAAATACACATTTTCCTGAAGAAAATGAAAACTTTGCACCATATAAAATTGGTGAGCATAGACACACTCCTGAAATAGAAGAAATACTTTCAAACATAGCTAATACTAAAGTTACTATTACTTTTACACCTCACCTACTTCCAATAAATCGAGGAATAATATCTACAATTTATTGTACTCCTAAAGAAAAAATAGACCTTAATTCAATTCATAAAATATATACAGATTTTTATAAAGACAAAGAGTTCGTTAATGTATTGCCTTTAGGAGATATTGCTTCAATAAAAAATGTGAAATTATCAAATAACTGTCATATTTCACTTCACTTAAATCATAGGAAAGATCAAATAATAATTATAAGTGCAATAGATAATATGATTAAGGGGGCTGCTGGTCAAGCTATTCAAAACATGAACATTATTTTAGGCTTTAAAGAAAATGAAGGACTAAACTTAATTTCACCAGCATTTTAATAAAAAGGGGGTTATAAAATTGAAATTTAATTATATTGATGGGGGGATTACTTCTCCTAAAGGGTTTTTAGCTTCTGGCATACATTGTGGATTAAAGAAAAGCACTATGAAAAAAGATTTAGCTTTAATTTACTCAGAAGTTGAGGCAAATGGTGCTGGAGTTTACACAAAAAATAAAGTAAAAGGGGCACCACTTTATATCACTAAGGAACATTTAACTAATAAAAAAGCAAGAGCAATTGTAATTAATAGTGGTAATGCTAACACATGTAATGGTGAGGATGGCTTGAAAAAAGCAAAAAAGACTGCTAATCTTCAAGCAAAAGAATTAAAAATAAAAACTGACGAGGTTTTAGTTGCTTCTACTGGGGTAATTGGGGTTCCACTAAATATAGATGCAATAAAATCTGGTCTTCCTCTTCTTACAAAATCATTATCTAAAGAAGGTTATCATGATGCTGCATCTGCTATTATGACAACTGATACATTTCAAAAACAATTAGCTTTAGAATTATACATTGGTGATAAAAAAGTAACTTTAGCTGCTATGGCAAAGGGGTCTGGAATGATTGAACCAAATATGGGGACTATGCTTTCATTTATAACTACTGATTTAAATATTTCGCCTAAACTATTAGATGAAGCATTAAAAACTAGTACTAATTTAAGTTATAACAGAGTTAGTGTTGATGGTGACACTAGTACTAATGACATGGTTATTATTTTAGCTAATGGTCTAGCTGAAAATAAAATTATTAAAGACAAAGATGAAGACTATAATCTTTTTTTAATGGCATTAAATGATTTAAATGTAAAGCTTGCAAAAAAAATTGCTAAAGATGGTGAAGGTGCTACAAAGTTAATAGAATGTAGAATATTGGGGGCATCTACAGAAAAAGATGCTGTAAAACTTGGTAAAAGCGTAATAAATTCTAATTTAGTTAAAACAGCCATTTTCGGTAGCGATGCTAATTGGGGACGAATTTTATGTTCACTTGGATATGCAAAGGTTGATTTTAATCCTGAAAAAGTCGATGTTTATTTCGAAAGTTCATCTGGATCGATAAAAGTTTGTGAAAATGGATCTTCTTTATCTTTTGATGAAGAAAAAGCACGAGAAATTTTATTGCAAGATGAAATTATAATTAAAGTAGATTTATTCTTAGGTAACTTTAGTGCATGCGTTTGGGGCTGTGATCTAAGTTATGATTATGTGAAAATAAATGGTGAATATAGAAGTTAATTTTTAATATTTCTATTAGGGGGCGATTCTAAGTGAATCATAATGAAAGAGCTAAAATATTAGTAAATGCATTACCTTATATTCAAAAATATTATGGTAAAACAATAGTTGTTAAATATGGTGGAAATGCAATGATAAGTGATGAATTAAGAGAAACTGTTATAAACGATATAATTTTAATGAAATGCGTTGGTATAGATCCAGTTATAGTTCATGGTGGGGGCCCTGATATTTCAGATTTTTTAGATAAGTTGGGTAAACAAAGCGAATTTATAAATGGATTGAGATATACAGATGAAGATACAATAGAGATAGTTCAAATGGTATTGGGTGGCAAGGTAAATAAAAATTTAGTTTCTTTAATTGAGACCTTTGGCGGTAAAGCTATTGGTCTTTGTGGAATGGATGGATCCCTTATAAGGGCTAAAAAACTAGAAAAAGATATTGATTTAGGATATGTTGGTGAAATAACAAAAATAGATACTAATATCTTAAAAACAGCATTAAACGCTGGATATATCCCCGTTGTTGGAAGTGTTGCTTTAGGTGAAGATGATAATAAAGCATATAACATAAATGCTGATATATGTGCTTCAAAAATTTCTTCTGCATTAAATGCTGAAAAATTAATATTACTTACAGATGTTCCTGGTGTGCTTGTTGACCCTAAAGATTCAACTTCCCTACTTAATGTACTTAGATTACATCAAATTCCAAAACTTTGTTTAGATGGAATAATTAAAGGTGGAATGATTCCCAAGATTGATTGCTGCGTTGAAGCAATACGAATGGGTGTTGAAAGAACCCATATAATTGATGGACGTGTTCCTCACTCACTTATTCTTGAATTATTTTCAAATGAAGGTATTGGTACAATGATTTATTAAGGGGGCTATTAATATGAATTATAATTTTAATGAAGCAAAAAATCATTTAATAAACTCTTATAACTTTTTAGAACCTGTAATGTCTTATGGTGATGGAGTTTATCTTTATGATATAAATAATAATAAATATTTAGATTTTACAAGTGGAATTGGTGTAAATAGTTTAGGATACAATGATGAGGATTGGATTCAAGCTACAACTACTCAATTAAAGACACTTCAACATAACTCAAACATATTTTATAACAATACTACTGTTAAATTAGCAAAAAAATTAACTGAAACATCTAATATGAGCAAAGTATTTTTTGCAAATTCTGGTGCTGAAGCTAATGAAGGTGCAATTAAACTTGCTAGAAAGTATAGCTATGATAAATATGGCTATGGTAGAAATAAAATTCTTTCATTAGTACAATCATTTCATGGAAGAACCATAACAACTTTAAAAGCTACTGGCCAAGAGAAATTTCATCAGTACTTTTACCCTTTTACAGACGGATTTGATTATGTAAAAGCTAATGATATAGAAGATTTTAAAAATCATCTTAATACTGATGTTTGTGCAATAATCCTTGAGGCAATTCAAGGTGAAGGTGGTGTTCTTCCACTTGATAAAAATTTTGTTGAACAAGTTGTTAAAATATGTAATGATAATGATATTTTAGTTATATTTGATGAAGTTCAATGTGGCATTGCTAGAACTGGTAAAATGTTTGGATTCAATAATTTTGATGTTGAACCTGATATAGTTACTGTTGCTAAGGGTTTAGGTGGTGGATTACCAATTGGTGGAGTTCTTTGTTCTGAAAAACTTGAAAATGTGTTCACTCCAGGTGATCATGGTTCAACTTTTGGAGGAAATCCAGTTGCTTGCTCTGGCGCATTAGTTGTATTAGAGAAACTTTGTAGTGAAAATTCATTTGATGAAATATATAAAAAAGGAGAATTTGTTAAAGATATATTAAAAAAATCAAATAATCCTCATATTTTATCTGTGAGAGGAAGTGGATTAATGCTTGGAATTCAAGTAGATATTTCTCCTTCTTTAATTCAACATGAAGCTTTAAAAAATGGACTCATTGTATTAACTGCTGGAAAAGATGTAATTAGATTACTACCACCTTTAATAATTTCTAAAAATCAATTACATGAAGGATTGTGCACTCTGCTTGATGTGTTAAATTCGATTAAATAAAATTTGATTTTCAGCTAACAATTTAACCAATTCTATATATTTTAATTACTTTATACATTAAAAACTTATTAAATTATAAATGGGGGCTATATTATGAAAAAAGATTTATTAAAAATGGATGATTTGTCTAAAGAAGAAATTTTAGAAATTTTAAATTTAGCGGATCAATTAAAATACGAACAAAAACATGGAATTGAACATAAACATTTAAAAGGAAAAAGCTTAGGTATGATATTTGAAAAATCATCAACTAGAACTAGGGTTTCTTTTGAAGTTGGCATGTATCAGCTTGGAGGAAATGCATTATTTTTAAGCAATAGAGATTTACAAATAGGACGTGGCGAACCTATTGAAGATACTGCACGAGTTTTATCAAGATTTCTAAATGGAATAATGATCAGGACTTTTTCTCAAGATGGTATTGAAACTTTAGCTAAATATTCTTCCATTCCTATAATAAATGGCTTAACTGATGATGAACACCCATGCCAAGTATTAGCTGATTTAATGACAATTAGAGAATATAAAAACATTCTTGAAGGTTTAAATGTTGCATTTATTGGTGATGGAAACAACATGGCTAATTCTTTAATGATTGGTTGTTTAAAAGTTGGTATGAATTTCTCTATTGCTTCACCAAAAGATTATACAGTAAATGAAACTTACTTATCTAAAGCCAAAGAGATTGCAAAAAAAGAATGTGTAAATTTAAAATCTACTACTTCCCCCTTTGAAGCTGCAAAAGATGCTGATGTAATAATCACAGATGTTTGGGCAAGTATGGGGCAAGAGGAAGAACAAACTTTAAGGATAAAAGCATTTAATGGCTTTCAAGTCAATGATGAATTAATGAATCTTGCTAAAAGTAATGCAATTGTTCTACATTGTTTGCCTGCTCATAGAGAAGAAGAAATTACAGCAAAAGTTTTAGAAGAACATTCTAAAGAAATATTTGATGAGTCTGAAAATAGATTACATGCGCAGAAAGCTGTACTTGTTAAATTTATGAAATAATAAATAATTAAAAACATTTTTTAATAAAAGAGATAGTTAAACTTATTGTAAGTGAATGGATATTTTTTAAGTATATAATGTATTAGCTCTTCAAGCTGTACTTACTTAAATATGATACTATTCAAGGTTAACTATCTCTTTTAACTTTTAAATTCTATAATTTTACAAATTTTATTCAATAATTATGTGTATTTGTCTATACATGTATATTATTAAATGTGATATAATTTACTATATAAACTAATACAATGAATAATCTAAATAATACATAACACACTAATAATAGAAAAAAGTTTCAAGCTAAATTTATATATTTTTATAATAAACTACATAAATTTATATTGATTAAATTAATGTGGCGTTAGGTGGTGATTAAATGAATAGTTTCATCAATAGGAATATTCTAAACAAAAAAGTAACTTTAAATTTAATTATTTTTTCTTTAATTATATTTTTTTATCAATTATTTCATCATTGCGTTTTAAAGAAGATTATAAAATCAAATATATTGATGATAATGCAATAACCTTAGCAAATAATTGGAATTTAGAAAATTCTTTTAACAATATTAAAACCATTGTAAACTTTCCTATGAATCTTAAATATCATCACAATACTACTTATTCTTTTTCTAAAATATTAGATGAAGATTTAGATGAAGACTCTGACATGTTATGTTTACGTATTGGCTTTTCTAATGTAAATGTATACTTAGATGATAACTTAATTTATAGTTCTGCTTTTTCAGATTATGAAAAATTCAAAAACAAAGGTAACAATACATTACATATGATACCTTTAGACTCTAATATTAAATATAAAGAACTTAAATTTGTAGTTGAAATGAAATCAAACTTTTCATTGCCTTATGATATCAAACCACCAATTATAGGAAATGAAACTTCTATAATTCATAGTTTAATTTCTTCTCAAGTATTAAATTATGTAATTATTTTTTTGCTTATAACTTTCACTTTATCAATATTTGTTATATCAGCAATTGCATTTTATAAAAACAAAAATAATATATTTCATTTGTTATATATAGGCATCTTTGCATTACTATCTTCTATATATGCAATTTCAGAAATAAATATTATGCAAATATTGATTCCAAATACTTATTTGCTTAACAATCTAACATTTATGCCTTTAATGTTAGTTGGTATTCCAATAGTAATGATAATGATAGAAACTACAAATAAAAAATATACAAAGCCATTATTAATAACTACTTATTCAATGATTATTAATTTCATTATCCAATCATTGCTAACTTTATTTGGCATATTAGATTTAAGAAGTATGTTAATTAGCTCTCACATATTAATAATGATCAATGGTATATTATCACTTTATATTATGATTCTATCTTGGCATGATAGGTCTTTTAGTAGTAAGTGTTTTACTATTTCAATAGTTCCTATGATATTAGGTACATCAATAGATATAATATTATTTTATCTTCATATACCTCATTATTACGGTATATTATTTCAAATAGGTGTTTTAATATTCATAGTAATACAATTATGGTATGTTATTAATAAGTACTTTAATTATTATAAATTATCAATAAAATCTAGTGTCTATGAAAAAATGGCTTTTACAGATACTATTACGAATCTTGAAAACAGAGCTGCTTTTGAAAAAAAGATTACTTTTATAGATAAGAATATAAATGATTTTTCTTCAATTTGGTGCATATCTATGGATTTAAATAATTTAAAATTTGTCAATGATAACCTAGGTCACGCTAGTGGAGACACAGTTATAACTTCATTTTCTAAAATTTTAAAAGATACTTTTAATAGTATTGGTAATTCCTATCGTACAGGTGGAGATGAATTTATTGTTATTGTAAATGATATTTCTAAAAGTTCATTAGAATGTAAGATTTCTGATTTATATAATTCTATTAATAAATTTAACTCAAACTCTACTTTAAAAATAAGTGTAGCTTTAGGATATGATAATTTTAAAATTAATGAAGATAATAAAATAACTGATTTGATAACAAGGGCTGATAAATTAATGTATATAGATAAAAAAGAAACAAAAAAAAATTTACCTAATAAATATTTATTTTAATCTATGTTTTAGCAAAGTGTTGATATATGCATAAGCAAAGTGGGCGGAGTAATTGAACTTCACCTATTGCATATATCAACACTGTTTTAAAACATAGCCTTATTTTATTTCTTGTAAATTTAATATTACTTTTCTATATAATTCATAACATTTTTTACAACTAAATTTATTGTTCCATCACCATTTCTTTGAATTTCAAATTTACTTTCATCATGATATACTTCTTCATTTAAATATATGTCAATTTGTTTATCTATATTTAATCTGACTCTTTTTAATTTTTTTTCTACCCACGTCTTATCTACGACTACTTCTTCATCTAAGCCTTTTCCTTTAACAAAGCTAGAAAAATTCACTTTTTCTTCTGAGTTTTCCTTAAAAAGCTCTTGTGATAATTCATCTATATTAATACTATCTTCTTCTTTTAGTTTACTTTTAACTGTTGTTCTAATTTTCTCTGCCTTTGATGCATCATTGGATATATTTTTTCTAGTCCAATCCTCTGTGGCTTTTAAAAATGTCTTTGTCATATCTCTTTCATTAGTAATAACTTTAGCGTATAAAAAATCATTAACAAAATAGTTTATTCCAAGTTCATTATCTTCTTTGTTTTTTCTTTGTTTATCTAATATCATTAAGTTAAATCTATCGTCATCTCTAAAAGGCTTTATGAATGCTGCTTTTTGTATTTTTTGACCGCCACCTGGAAGTCCAGCACTTTGAGGCACTATTCCTATTCCTATTTTTTCATCTATAAACTGAATTTCATGGGTGAAATTCTTTATGTAATCCAATTTAAGAACACCTATCATAGGACCTTTATCTGTAGTTATTGATACTATTATCAAATCACATGATTCTATATTTTCATCCATCTGCATAATTACAAATAGCTGTCTTGCCAATTTTTTTGATAAAGTAATAAAATCATCATCTATTCCATTTAAATAATCTTGTACAGATTCTCTAACACTATTAGTTCCTTGAATAAATACACCTGATTTTAATTCTTCATCCTTAAAACATTTTTCTAAATGCTTATATAAATATTTATATATCTCATCATTTAATTCCAATGTAAATTCATTTAGGACAGGTTCTGATGCATTTCTATCCAATATATGTATTACTGCTTCATTTATATTAATTTCATTTATATATTCCATGATTATCTACTCCCTATATAATTAATTATTAGCATAAATATCAAAATAATTCTTATGATACTAGCATTACTCAGAATTATATTATAACATTAAATTATAAAACTAGATTTTTAAAACATAAATTTTAATTTGCATTAAAATTTTAATATAGGAGGAGTATATATGCAAGAAATTGAAACTAGAATTATGGATATAGATATAGACAATATTAGAAAAATTCTTATAGACAACGGAGCAGAAAATATAAAGAAAGAAGATCAAATTAATGATATTTACGATTTTGAGGATGGAAAACTTTTAAATAATAAAGGGTATGCTCGTATAAGAACAGTAACTGACAACATAAATAATAAAGTAGTTTATTATATGACAACAAAAAAAATGCTTTCACAAGAACGCTTTAAAGTCATGGAAGAAAATGAAGTTATAGTTAATGATAAAAAAATGGCAGAAGGTATTTTTAAATCCTTAGGATTAAAATTAAAAGAATCTAATAAAAAATATAGAGAAAGCTATAAAATATTTGATTCATTAGTTGAGATAGATATAAATGAAAAGAAATTTTGCCCTTTTCCATATTTAGAAATAGAAACAACTTCTGAAGAAAACTTAGATAAAGTAGTTAAATTACTAGGTTATACTCTAGAAGATACTACTTCTCAAACGATTTACGATATTTTAGCAGAAAGAGGTTTCACACCAAATTCCCCCAAAGGAATTTAAAAAATAAGTCCAAGTTGGTGACAGTCACCAGCTTGGACTTATCCTTATCTTTTTATTACACTTAAAATTTCATTTTGTTCTTTTTCTACATCTGGTACATAGCTCTTTAATAATGTGAAGTTTCCTATTAATTCATATTCTCCCATAGTTGCAGGTATGAATATACTATCTCCCATAGCTATCTTTTCTTCACCATTTTTATATTTTATAGTTCCGCAGCCATCTACGCATGTAAATAAATAAAATCTATTTATATCACTTTCCTCTTTAACATAATTATTTATTTCATATTTTTGAATTGTGAAATAATCACTTAAGCAAAGATAAGTTTTTTTATAATTTTCTTTTTCTATTAAAATTCCTTTTGAATTCTTTCCTTCTAAAGAAAAATCAATAACGTCTAGAGCTTTCTCTACATGTATTTCTCTGCCTCTATTATAATCATAAACCCTATATGTAATGTCACTACTTTGTTGAATTTCTGCTATTAAAACACCTTCACATATGGCATGAACTAATCCACTTTGTACATAAAAAAAGTCACCTTTTTTTACAGATATTTTATTTAAATATTTATCTAAATTTCCGCCTTTAATAGCTTTTTTAAATATTTCTTTATCGCAATCCTTTGTGCCAACTATTAAGCTTGCATTTTCTTCAGCATCAATAACATACCATGCTTCAGTTTTACCAAATTCATTTTCTACCCTATTTGCATATTCGTCATTTGGATGAACTTGAACTGATAGTTTATCTCCAGATGTAATTAATTTAATTAATAAAGGGAATTTCTCTATATCAATTTTTTCGCCAATAAGTTTTTCTTTAAATTCATTAATTATCTCATCAAATTTTTTACCTTTTAAGTTTCCATTTTCTACTTCACCTACTCCATTTGGATGACATGCAACATCCCAGCTTTCCCCTATCACTCCATTTGGAATATTGTTTCTAAATTTTTTTAGAGCATTTCCGCCCCATATTCTATCATAGTATAAATTTTTAAATTTAATTGGATACATATTGTCCTCCTATCGAATATATTAGTATTTCTAATCATTATAATTATATTATATACTAACTATAATATAATAAAAATTTCTTATATATTAAAAAATGTGAATTCCGAAGAATTCACACGTTCATTATATAATTAGGCTCTGTTTTAAATGCAAAAGCAATTCAATCCATTTTGTATAGTAAAAAATATTTTGACATTACACTATAATTCTTTAACAATAATTTTATTAAATAATTTCTCTACTACATCCTTATTTACAAACCCAGTTTCCTTTTCCATTGCATTTGCAGTTCCACAAGCTGATGCTAATTTTAAAGTATCTATAATATCATAGCCTCTTTCAAGTGCTACTGCTATGCCACCAACATATGCATCTCCTGAACCTACAGGATTTATAACTTCTACTTTAGGAATATTTATTTTATAAATTTTATCTTCAAATCTAACAATTGATCCTTCTGCTCCCAATGAAATTGTAATAAAATTTATTCCTTTTTCACTCAAAATCCTTATTTCTTTTATAGCATCTTCTTCAGACAAAATCTTTCTACCAGTTAAATCTTCTATCTCATCTTTATTAGGTTTAACAAAATAAGGTTTTGCTTCTACACCTTCTTTTAAGGGTTCACCACTAGCATCTAATAAAAATTTTTTTCCTTTTTTATTAGCATATTCTATTAGCTCTCTATAAAAATTTTTTGGTACATTTTTTGGAAGACTACCTGATGCTACAATTATATTTGCTTTTTCTATTAATTCATTATACTTATTTATAAAATTATTTTTTTCTTCAATTGTAATCTCTGGTCCAGGTTCAAGTATTTCTGTTTGAATAAAATCATCTGTAATAAATGCCAAGCACTCTCTTGTTTCACCACTTATCTTTACAAAATCATTCTTTATTCCATAATACTTAAGTTTCTCTTCAATAAATTCTCCACTCTTTCCTCCAAGAAAACCTGTCGCAACACACTCTTCATTTAATATATTAACTATATTAGCTACATGTAATCCCTTTCCACCTGGAGTATTCTCTACATGCCTAGCCCTCATTACCTTTCCCTTTTGTATATCCTCTATCTCATATCTTTTATCTATAGAAGCATTAAGATTTATAACCAATATCATATTATATACTTACCTTTCCGTAATATCTCGTGTATCTAACTCACAAGACCTATATTTATAATAAAATTATCAAGCTATGTTTTAATTAACTGTTTATATTATAGTATAATAGCGAACTGGCATTGGAATTTGCTTTTTAGAACTCTTAATGAAGATTTGTCAAATTAATTGCTTGTCAACAATCTTTGATTGGGAGCATGCATTAATTGGACTACTCTTTATTCTAGAGTTCTTAAAGTAAATTCCTCTGTCCATGAGCTTTATACTATAATATAAACACTATTTTAAAATATAGCATACACCTCAATATCTATTAGCACTTCCACAAACTTTTATTTTGTTTTCTACTATTTTTGCCATAGCTTCTTTACCTGGAATCATATACTTTCTTGGATCATTTGCATTAGGATTTTCCTTAAAATATTCTTTTACTGCATCTGAAAATGGTATTTTCAAATCTGTAGCTATATTTACCTTACATATTCCAAGTGAAATTGCTTTTTTCACTAATTCATCAGGAACATCTGATGCACCATGCAATACTAAAGGTACATTAACCTTACTTCTTATCTCTTTTAATCTTTCAAAATCTAATTTTGCTTTTCCTTTATACAATCCATGTGCTGTTCCTATAGCTACAGCTAAAGAATCTACCCCTGTTCTTTTAACAAATTCTGCTGCATCCTCTGGATTTGTATACATTGAATCTTTTTCAGATACTATTAAGTCATCTTCTTTTCCACCGAGTTTTCCAAGCTCAGCTTCAACAGTTGCATCATATTCATGGGCATATTCCACAACTTTTTTTACCTTTTCAATATTAACTTTAAATTCTTCTTTAGATGCATCAATCATACATGATCTAAATCCAATATCAATATTCTTTTTTATTTCATCTATATCCTCAAAATGATCCAAATGAATGGCTATTGGTATATCATACTTCCTAGCTGCTACTTCTGCCATTGCTTCTATATAAGCTGCCCCTGCATACTCTATGGTTGATGGTGTTCCTGCTATAATTACAGGTGATCTCATTTTCATTGCTGTATCAACAACTACTTGTAATGTCTCTAGATTGTGTATATTAAAAGCTGGTACTGCATAACCTTCCTTTTGAGCTTTTAATAACATTTGCTTTGTTGAAAGTATTTTATGCATAAACCTATCTCCTCTCATATAATCTTAATTCAACTTTTTAGCAATTATATTCCATCATCATTTTCCACTGTTTCTTTAATTTTATTTCTCTTATACTCTTTAATTCCTATAGTGGCAGCATTTTTTACCGATTCAACTAATTCTTCCATAGTATAATTATTTCTTGATAAAGATGCCTCCAGAACCATAGGTAAATTCATACCAGAGATAACTTTAATATTCTTATCTTTTCTTTTTTCACTAATAATAACAGATACATTAAAAGGAGAACCCCCTGCTAAATCTGCTAAAATTAATATTTCATCTGTATTAAGATTATTGATTGCATTTTCAATATTCCTCTTTAAAATATCTGATCCTTGTCCACCTTCAAAATTCACGCCTATAACTTCTTGTTGTTCTCCAGCAATTAATTTTACTGAATTAAGTATTCCTTCTGGAAAAAATCCATGTCCAACAATAACCAATCCTATCATTGCTATCCCCCTTATTCCATATTTATCTAATTTATATATTTAAAATCAGTCTATGTTTAAAAACAATGTTGATATATAGCATAGAGCGAACTGGTATTGGAATTTGCTTTATCTATAATATCAACATTCACTTAAAATATATGCAAAAAATTATATAAATTAAAATCTTAGAAACTAAAAGTTTTGTTTATGAATGTGTACCCCTTTAACAACCCTATTAACAGTACCATCTGGTCTTGGATTGTCTGGAGATATTTTTAGCTTTATTGAGTTAAATAACCCAAACATTTGTCCAAATAAAATATAATTAAATACTGTATAAATTTCTGGTACACTTGCTCCATTTATTTCAATGCATTTATCACATATATCTTTTAATTTCTCATTATTTTCATAGCTTATTACTGCAAGTTTATGATTTCCCGAATCATTATATATCTCATTTATTAAATCTAAATCATAAAGATTAGTATATTTATCTGTAGAATTCATAATAA
The DNA here is from genome assembly GCF_023845705.1 of Clostridium sp. ZBS15. Lineage (NCBI taxonomy): Bacteria > Bacillati > Bacillota > Clostridia > Eubacteriales > Clostridiaceae > Clostridium > Clostridium sp. ZBS15. The sequence goes on along the minus strand of NZ_JAMQHY010000040.1, from coordinate 10,850 downwards.
TAATTAAAGTCTTATCATTAATTATTGACTTAGGACCATGCCTAAAGCCCATAACAGATTCAAATATTGTTACTATCTTTCCACTTGTAAGTTCTAATCCTTTTAATGCCATTTCCTGAGACAAAGCTTTTAGTATTCCTGAGCCTAAATAAACAACTCTATTACATTCATAATTAACTAAATCACAAACATCATTCCAATTATTTTCGAGAATATCTTCTCCTTGTTCTGACACTAAATCTACAAAAGTTTTATTATTTTCTATATTATCTATATCAAACATTAATATTGTTGCTAGAAGCATACAGCTAAAAGAACTTGTCATAGCAAATCCTTTATCATTTGATTCTGTTGGCATAAGCAATACTAAATTATTATTATTTGTAATAGCCTTCTTTGCTAATTCACCGCCTTCATTACAGGTAATTACCACTTGTGATATGTTGGTGATATCTTTTTCAAATAAATCATATGCACCAACGCTTTCTGGTGAATTTCCTGATCTTGCATAGGATATTAAAATAGTTTGAGTATCTTTTTCCATATATTCCTTAGGATTTGATACTAAATCAGTAGTAGCTATAGCTTCAATTCGTGCATTTATTTTACTTCTAAGTTCTAATAAAGCTGTTTGTCCTACATAATCCGAAGTTCCAGCACCTGTTAATATTATTCTTGTATTCTTTGATATATTTTTCTTTAAAAATGATTTAATTTCATCTCTTTTATCATAAATTATCTTATATGTCTCTTTCCATAAATCAGGTTGTTGCATTATTTCTTTTGATGTGTTTATTGCTTTTAATTTTTCTAACTCTTCAACAGTTTTTCCAAAAATCATAATACCCTCCCATACTGGCTATATTGTAATTACCAGTGCATATAAATTTTTACTAATTTTTTAAACATACTCTATATTTAAATTTATCCCCTCTTGCAATACTTACTGTATATTCAATAACTTGCTTATTTTCATATGTTGTTCTTTCAATTTTTAACCCTGGTTCTCCTTGTGATACATCTAAATAAATACTTTCCAATTTATTTATTGAAACACTTTCAAGCACTTCTTCAGCCGATGTTATATGAACTTTAAAATCATTCTTAAAAATTTCATACAGAGGATTTTCCTCTAAATCTTTTTTAGTCATACCATTAAACTTATCATATGGTAAATATGTTACTTCATATATCATTGGAATATCGTCAGCTATTCTTATTCTTGTTATTTTATATACAAGCTCATTTTCTTTTAACTTTAATTTTCTTAATATTTTACTATCAGGTTCTGCAATTTCAAAGTTTAACAATTTTGAAATTGGTTTTTTCCCAAGTTTTCTCATTTCATCAGTAAATGAATAAACTTTTATCAAGTCCTGTTCCACTCTTCTTGATGATATGAAATTCCCTTTTCCGTGAACTTTATATATATATTTTTGCTTTTCTAATTCATCTAATGCCTGTCTTACAGTTGTTCTACTGACACCATATTTATCACAAATTTCTCTTTCTGAATCTAATTGATCATTTTCTTCCATATAATTTTCTATTTGATTAATAAGAATATCCATTAATTGTGCATATAATGGAATTTTAGAACTTTTATCAATTTTATTCATGTGAATATACCTCTTTCAATTTAACCTAATTTTTTCTAATTATAACATACTCTTATTAATTATAGAAACTGATTTTAGTACTCTTTAATGATTGTTATCCCTTTATTTATAATACTTTTATAGATATTTTCTATATCTAACTTAATAACTTCTAAATTTTGGACAGAGCTAATACTCCATCCAAAATTCAGAAATTTATCTATTGAAACTTATCCATTATAATATAGCAAAACCTGTTTTTACTTCTATAAATTTTGCAATTAAACCTAAACAAATTGTAATTGTTATTAATTTAATTGGTGAATATCCCTTCTTTAATAACTTATACATTAAAAATGTATATCCTAAAGCTAACATATTAGGCATTACTTGATCTAAAACGCCTTCTTGTAATTTTATTGCTGAATCACCACTAGCAGATCCTGCTGAAATTACCATTGTTGTCTTTAAATTAACCATTGATGCTATTAATCCACCAACAACTGTTAAACCTAATATTGATGCTGCATGAGATATTTTCTTTGTTTGTTCTTTTAATGAAGAAAGTGCCTTAACTCCTGTCTTATATCCATATTTCATTAAAAAGAACCTTAAAAAGAAATGTAGTGCATTAAACATTACTAGGAAAACTATAGGTCCTGCTACATTTCCCTCCATAGCCATTGATGCACCTATACCAACGCAAATTGGTAATGCTGTTAACCAAAATAATGCATCTCCAATACCACCTAAAGGTCCCATGGTTGCAACCTTTATTGCTCTTATTGTGCTTCTATCTTCTTTATTTTCTTCCATTGCTAGTACTAATCCCATAATGAAAGTTACTAAGAATGGATGAGTATTAAAAAATTCCATATGATCTTTCATTGCTTGGGAAAGGTCTTCTTTATTTGTATGAATCTTCTTTAATCCTGGTATTAATCCATAAAGCCATCCACAACCTTGCATTCTTTCATAGTTAAAAGATGCTTGTAAAAAAAGTGAACGCCAAACCATATGATTTAAATCTTTATTAGTAATTACCTTTTTAGGGGTAGGTTCTTTATATGCTACATTAGATTCCATCTTCATATTCCTCCTCTGCAACTTTTACTACTTTCTTATTACTAGCTGAATAATAATCATATAATGCTATACTTAAGCCAACTAAAGCTAATCCTAAAATTGAAATATGACCGTATGTTACAAATAAGAAACCAATAATAAGAAATGCCATATATTCTTTCTTTAACATGATTTTTAATAACATTGCAAATCCGATTGCTGGCATTACTCCACCTGCTACTTTTAATCCATCAATAAACCATTCAGGTACTGCTCTTACAATCTCTGCTGCTTTGTCTGCACCAAAGAATATTGGTAAAAATGCAATTACAAAGTAGAATACAAATAAGCAAAGCATTCCCATATAATTAATTCTATCTATACCTTTTGTATCTGCATTTTCTGCATAAGTATCTGCCTTATGCATAAAGAATGAAAATAATGTGAAAATAAATGTTATAGCAGCTTGTACAGCTACAGCAAATGGTATTGCTACTCCAACAGCTGCTTGTGGTTCTAATTTACCTAAAATAGCTATACTTGTTCCAATAATACCTCCAATAACTACATTAGGAGGTTGTGCTCCTGCAAGTGGAACCATACCCATAAATACAAGTTCTAATGCGGCTCCAACTATAAGCCCTGTTTTTACATCGCCTAAAATTAAACCAACTACAAGTCCTGTTACTATTGGCCTGTGTATATGAAGTAATCCATCATATAAATCTATACCTGCAATACCTGCCCAAATAGCAATTAATAAAGCTTTAACAAACATAATGTTCCTCCTTCATTAATATATTTTTTGATAATAAAAATATTTTTAATTTTATGGATTTATATGTGTTTATAAATATCTTCATCTATTGCTTCATCAGGTACTCTTCTTATTTCTAGTTGAACTCCTAATTCTTTGAGTCTTCTAAAAGCTTGTCTATCACTTTCATCTATAAAAACAGTAGAAGAAATTTGTTTCTTTCCTTCACTGAAATGTAAATTACCTATATTTATATTTTTTATAGGAACTCCTCCCTCAACTAATCTTACTGCATCTTGTGGAGTTCTACATACCAAGAAAATTAATTGTCTTGGTGCTGCTTTGTTTATTATATTTACAGTCTTTTGTATTGAGAAAAACCTTATCCCTATAGTATCTGGAATGACCATCTCCATTAAATTTTGTTGAACAGAATCTTTAGCCACCTCATCATTTGCTACTACAAGTAAATTTGCCCCTAGGTGATTTACCCAAGTAACTCCTACTTGTCCATGTACTAGTCTATTGTCAATTCTAGTCATTAATATGTTTGGCACTTCTCACCCCTCCTATAAATACCAGTTTGTTTTCTAATAATTGGTAATTACCATACTTAAATATTAAACCTTTACAAAAGATGTGTCAACATGTTTAATTATATTATTTTATTTAAATAAATCTATTTTAGAAAAAATTCTAATTACTCTTAAACATAAAAAAATATAACATACTTGTAATTACAGATGAAACCATTACAATAAATATAATACCTATAATATTTAAAATGCTTAATAATACCCAATATATAATACAGCTAATCAAAAACATTAAAATAACTTTTAATATCTCTATAATTCTATGTTTTTCTCTAATTATGTTAAGCATTTGCTTTTCTGATAAATTTTTTTCTTTATATTTTCTATTAAAATAACTACTTATTGTACCAGATAAAAATGTCTTTATAATAAACTCTCCAATAAAAATTACAAACACACTTGCAAAAGACACAATGAATATTTTATAGTTAGAAATGTCAACTGGTAATGTCCAGTTTGCCAATTTTAAGAATAAACTCATAACTATAAGTATACATATAGCTATAGGAGTACTAAATAACATTAATAATAAAGAAACCTTTATGCTTTCCTTTCCGGCACTTTTTAAAGCAAATATATTATAAATATATATTGTTGAAAAAGATAAAACTATTGCTAATAAAATAAAGTTAAAATATTGCATAAAAACCCCCTCCTTTTAAATTAATTATATTTTATTTTTAAAGAATTATAACCTTGTTTTACAATTTATGTAAAATAATTAAATATTAAAGGACTTTTTTATCTTTTTAGGATTCTTATTACATACATATTAAATTTTTTTCAATAATATCTTTAAGTATTTAGGAGGTTTTAAAAATGTTAATTACAAATTGTAACATTATTTATTTAGATAAAATAGAAAAAGGCTCTGTTATTATTCAAGATGGTAAGATAAAAAAAATTAATCCCTCTAGTTTTACTAATAATGAGATTAATCAGATTATAGATGCGAAAGGTTTATACCTTTCACCTGGATTTATTGATGCACATATTCATGGCGCTGGTGGATGTGATACGATGGACGGAACAATCGATTCTATAAATACAATTGCAAAAACAATAGCTAAGCATGGTACAACTTCCTTTGTGCCTACTACTATGACTGTTTCAATTAGTGATATTAATAAATCTATGAGAGCTATTAAATTATTAAAAGAAAAAGGTTCAGAAGGTGCTCATGTTTTGGGAGCTCATTTAGAAGGTCCTTTTATAAATCCAAATGCAATTGGAGCTCAAAATCCAGATTACATTTTGCCACCATCAATATTTACTTATGAATCTATGGTTAAGGATTGTGAAGACTCTGTTATTTCACTTACATTAGCACCAGAACTTTCTGGTTCTAATGATTTAATTAAATATCTTTCTGCTAATGGAATTGTATGTTCATTAGGACATACAAAAGCTACTTATGAAGAAACAATACATGCAATTAAATGTGGTGCTACTCATTCAACTCACCTTTATAATGCAATGCCTTTCTTTACTCATAGAAGTCCTGGAATTGTAGGTGCTATATTTGATAGTGATATTAAAACAGAAACCATTTCGGATGGAATTCATATCTCATATCCTGCATTGAGAATTGCTTATAAGCAAAAAGGTACCGATAATGTTTTGTTAATAACTGATGCCATGATGGCATGTTGCATGCCTGATGGAAAATACTATTTAGGTGGGCAAGACGTTATTGTTAAAAATGGTGCTGCAAGAGTTAAGTCTGGCTCTCTAGCTGGTTCTGTTTTAACCCTTGATAAAGCTGTTAATAATATCTACAAAAATTCAGATTTACCATTAAATGAAATTGTAAAAATGGCTTCATATAATCCAGCTAAACATTGTAAGATAGCTGATCATAAAGGACTAATTAAGGAAGGTTACGATGCCGATCTAATATTATTCGATGATAATATAAACATAAAGAAAGTGTTTATTTCAGGAAAAGAATTTTATTAAAAGGTATTTTATTTAAAAGAAATTAAAGGCTCTGTTTTAACTATATGTTGATATATGCAATATGTAAGGTGGCATTGTAATTGGACTT